>JAAAOL010000378.1 GCA_009908885.1 Bacteroidota bacterium
CGTCCCTGTGCGTGTCATGTATTTAGAGAGCTATCGCCCGCACCACCTATCGGCACCTCCCCGTCATGGTCGACCTCTTCCGCGCTCCCGACTCCACCGAGGCTGACACCATCGCGGAAACGCTCCGGGACCTGTCCATCGCACGAACGATCACCACCGTCCGCTCCGAGGACGACCTGCCGGACGCGGCCTCCTTTTCCGTCGACGACCTGCCGGTGCTCATCGACGACGGCGACGTGCTCACCGCCCCGGACGCCATCGCGCGCCGCCTCGACGACCTGGAAGCGCTGATGGCCGACTGGTATCGCTTCCAGTCAGACACCTGCGAGCTTGACGCCGAGGGCAACGTGTGCTGAGGCCACTCGTCGCCCGGCAAGACCGCATTGCTGCCCTTTGTCACCATGCTGCCCATGTGTCGCGGATCGACCGTGCGTGCCGTGACCTGGACGCCGTGAACGCCTACGCCGGTTCAGGACTCGGGATGATCATGTCGTGGTCGCCAGCCGCCGCTGCGAATTGCCCGATGAGTTCCTTGGACACCGACCGCTCGAAGCTGTCAGGTTCATCGACCGGGATGCCGAAGTTGAGAAACAGCGTGTCCATCGCGCGCCCGGGGTCGTGAATTGTGATGAACCGGGTAGGCTGGTCGCCCTCGTTGCGGAAGCTGTGCAGCGCGCCCTTCGGAATGCGGAAGGATTCGCCCTGGCTCACGACGTGCCACGCGTCATCGCGCAGGAATTCCATGGTGCCTTCGACCACGAAATACAGCTCTTCGGCCTCCTCGTGATAATGAGGCGGCGGTCCCGGCACGCCGGGCGTGACGGTCACCTCCGCGAACGCATAGTCGCCCGTCGTTACAATGGACGTGAGTTTGTGTCCGATGACCCAGATGGGCGTGCCGTGATTGTCGTGCATGGCGCTTCCTTGCTTTCGAGTACGTGAGACGATAATTTCTTGATCGTACAACCGTTTACTTATGTTACAAGTGTGTCATAAGCCGAAGCCATTCTAGCACGAATCTCCTGAAATGTCAAGAGCAGACCTTCACTCCGGACGCAAGAACCAGAAGTTGCGTACGCGGCGAGCCCTCCTCCGAGCAGCGCGAACGCTCATGGACCAGGGCATCGACCCGAGCATCGACGAGGTGGCTGAGGAGGCCATGGTGTCGCGGACGACCGCCTACCGATACTTTTCCAACATACACCATTTGATCCTGGAGGCGTCCCTGGCGGCCACCCTGGACGTTGACGCGGTCAACGAGGCTGCGCCTGCGGCCCCCAGCGATGTGCCCGCGCGCGCAGGGCGGGTGCAGACCGTGCTGTACGAGCATGCGCGCGAGAACGAGGTGCAGTTCCGCCTCTTTTTGAGCAGCGCAAATAAAGCCTGGGTCGAGGCCGACGGGGAAGTTGATCTCCGCAGTGGCCGCCGGCTGGCCATGATGGACGACGCCCTCGGCCCCGTGCGCGACGTGCTCGATACGGACACGTACGAGCGGCTCCTCAACGCACTCGCCGGGATGGTGGGCATTGAGTCCCTAACGATGATGCGCGACATATGCGAACTGGATCACGAAGAGGCCAGATCCACCATGAACTGGGCCGTCCAAGCCCTGGTCCGCAGTGTGCTCAAGGATCATCTTTCAGAGGAAGCGCCGTGACGGGTGCGCTGCGCGGTGGATAGCGCGGGCAACGTGTGCTGACGTGCCGGACCCACTCCGGGTCGTCCTCCCCGGTCATCCTGAACGCCGTGAAGGATCTCTGTGGAGAGACGGGCACGCCGCAAGCACGGACGCGATGGCCCCCCGGAATGCCCCCCTCAAGCACCACGCACCACGCATCACGCTTCACCTTTTCGGCACGACGCCAGCCGGAACCGGCAGTCGCCATGCAGTCCTCACCCCACGTCTTCGGCAACCTCCCGCGTCTGCGTGGCCAGGTACTCCGCGCCCCAGTGGCACATCGCGTCCAGCACGGGGCGCAGCGTCTGCCCGAACGGCGTCAGCGAGTATTCCACGCGCGGCGGCACTTCGGCGTAGGCCTCGCGGTGGACGACGCCCGCCTCGCCCAGCCTCTGCAACCGCTGCGACAACATCTTCTTGGTGATGCCGGGAATCCGGCGCCGCAGTTCGCCGAAGCGCAGCGTCTCCTCCCGGAGGTGCCACAGCACCAGCGGCGTCCACTTGCCGCCCAGTACGGACAACGTGGCTTCGATGGGACAGTGAAAATCCTGTGTGTCGATCGGCGTCTGCATAGCGCGCAGCCAAAGGTGAGGGAACGGAAACCAGGTTACGGGACCGTGCCTACTTGATCGGCGCGGAGTGACCAAGGTATACTTAGTATCGAAAAGAAACCAACCCACTCACGATATCCCGACTGCCATGCGC
Organism: Bacteroidota bacterium; assembly: GCA_009908885.1. Classification (GTDB taxonomy): domain Bacteria; phylum Bacteroidota; class Rhodothermia; order Rhodothermales; family JAAAOL01; genus JAAAOL01. The sequence continues at coordinate 2,384 of JAAAOL010000378.1, forward strand.
TATCACCTCCTGGGCCGCAGCGGCCTGCGCGTCTCCGAACTCGCCCTCGGCACCATGACCTTCGGGCCCGAATGGGGCTGGGGCGCCGACGAAGCCACCAGCCGCGCCATCTTCGACGCCTACGCCGAGGCGGGCGGCAACTTCATCGACACGGCCAACCGCTACACGGAGGGCACCAGCGAGCGCTACGTGGGCGACTTCATCGCCGCCGACCGCGACCACTTCGTCGTGGCGACCAAGTACACGCTGTGGGACGAGCAGGGCGACCCGAACAAGTCGGGCAACCACCGGAAGAACATGATGCGCTCCGTCGAGGCCAGCCTGCAACGGCTGGACACGGAATTTATCGACCTGCTGTGGGTGCACGCGTGGGACTTCACGACGCGGCTGGACGAGCTGATGCGCGGCCTGGACGACCTGGTGCGGCAGGGCAAGGTGCTCTACGTCGGCATCTCGGACACGCCCGCCTGGATCGTCAGCCAGGCCAACATGCTGGCCGACCTGCGCGGGTGGACGCCCTTCACGGCGCTGCAACTGCGCTACAGCCTCATCGACCGGACGCCCGAGCGCGACCTGCTGCCCATGGCCCGCACGCTGGACCTGGCCGTGACGCCGTGGAGCGTCCTCGGCGCGGGCGTGCTGACGGGCAAGTACAACCGCGAGAACCCGCCGGAGGAAGGCCGGGCCAAGGGCGGCGCGGCCACGGTGGAGCGCAACCTGGAGATCGCCGAGACGGTCATCGCCCTCGCCGACGAACTCGGCGCGTCGCCGTCGCAGGTGGCGCTCCGCTGGGCGATGCAGCAGCCCGGCGTGATCCTGCCGCTGGTGGGCGCCCGCACGGAGGCGCAGATCGAAGACAACCTGGGCGCGCTCGACATCGAACTGTCCGACGACCACCTGGAGCGCCTGGACGCCGTCAGCGCTATCGACCCTGGCTTCCCGCACGACTTCCTGCAACAGGAGCCCATCCGCGACGTCGTCTTCGGCGGCACCTACGACCAGATCGTCAACCACCGGCCCGTCGGGTGACGCTATCGCCTTCACCATCACCCATCCCCCGCATTCCCCATGACCATCCTCCTCATCGGCGCCTCCGGCACCATCGGTTCCGCCATCGACGACGCGCTCTCCGGCGACCACGACCTCATCCGCGTCGGGCGCAGCAGCGGCGACGTCCACGCCGACCTCTCGGACCCGGCGTCGCTCCAGGCGCTCTACGACGAGGTCGACGCCTTCGACGCGGTGGTCTGCGCCGCCGGAAACGCCGCGTTCAATGCCCTGGGCGACCTGTCTGACGACGACTTCCAGCTCAGCCTGTCGAGCAAGCTGATGGGCCAGGTCAACCTGGTGCGGTACGGCCTGCCGCACGTCCGCACGGTCAGCAACCCGTCCTTCACGCTGGTGAGCGGCATCCTGAGCCAGCACCCGATGCCGGGCAGCGCTGCCATCAGCATGGTGAATGCGGGGGTCGAAGGCTTTGTCCGCGCCGCCGCACTGGAAGCGTCTGAGGGCGTCCGCGTCAACGTGGTGAGCCCGCCGTGGGTGAGCGAGACGCTGGAGGCCATGGGCCGCGACCCGTCCGACGGCCTGCCCGCCGCCACCGTCGCCCGCGCCTTTGCGGACAGCGTCGAAGGCAACATGACGGGCCAGATCCTCGACGCCCGCGACTACGCCTGAGCCATCTTCACCAGCCCCTCGACCCGATGTCCCCCGAATCCGCCGCCATCCAACACGCCATCAGCACCACCGTCGTCGGCATGCTGCACGCCATCGACGCCCGTGACTGGGAGGCCGTCCGCGCGGCCTTCGCCGACACCGTGACGACCGACTACACGTCTCTCTTCGGCGGCGAGGCGGAGACGCAACCCGCGGACGATCTCGTCGGCGGCTGGGCCAGCTTCGTACCCGGCTTCGACGCGACGCAGCACCTGGCCGGACCCGTCGTCGCGGAGCACGACGGCGCGACGGCCCACGCCCGCTGTGCCATCACGGCTACGCACTGCCTCGGCGAGGCGCGGTGGATCGTGGGCGGCCACTACGCGCTGCGACTCACCCCCAGCGCGGCGGGCTGGAAGATCACCCACCTGACGCTGGAGACCGCCTTCCAGGACGGCGACCTCGACCTTCCGCAACAGGCTGCCGAGCGCGCCGCCAGGTAGTACGTGCGACTCTCGACGCCTCCTTCTGCCCCTCTCTCCCCAGTTCTCATAGGCAAGTCCCCAAACAACAAGCCCTCGCTCATCAACCGTCGGATGAGCGAGGGCGTCGCGGTGGGGCCAGCAGGATTTGAACCTGCAACCGGCTGGTTATGAGCCAGCTGCTCTAACCGTTGAGCTATGACCCCGCGGGGTGTGCCTTTCGCAACGCTGCCTCCCGGATGCAGTTCCACCGCGGCGGACACCCTCACCGGCGCCGACTTTTCTGGATTTTCCGAATCTACATAAATTATTTAGGCAAACCGGGATATTTATTCGATCTTTTTAGTATACTTGCCGCGAAGTGCTTATTGATACAAGCAAAGCGCTTTCGCCTCTCGCAGTCGACGACTCGTATCATGGCTTCTTCGGACCGCATCGACGAGATCGATGCTACCATCTTGAACCTGCTCCAGGCCAACGGCCGCATGAAGCGCAACGCCATCGCCGAGGTGGTCGGGCTCTCCGTCCCCTCGGTGAGCGAGCGCATGCGCAAGCTGGAAGAGCGCGGCGTGCTGGTGGGCTACTACGCCACCGTCGACGCCAAGCGGCTCCACTTCGACATCACCGCCTTCATCCGCGTGATGACGGAGGGCTCGGAGCAGTATCCCCAGCTGATCGACCTCGCCGGGGAGGCGGACGAGGTCCTGGAGACCCATTCGATCACGGGCGAGGGGTCGCACATCCTCAAGGTGCGCACCCACAACACCACCTCGCTGGAGCGGCTGCTCTCGCGCATCCAGGCCTGGCCCGGCGTGACGAACACCACCACGAGCATCGTCCTGAGCACGTTCAAGGAGACCCGCACCGTGGCCGTCACGCCGACCGAGCTGTTTCACTACGACGACCCGGACGCCTAGCCGCGCCGACGGCCGCTCCGCCTCCCCTCTCGCCGTTCGTCCTGTATGACCATCCCAGACGCTACACCATGCA
>JAAAOL010000480.1 GCA_009908885.1 Bacteroidota bacterium
GAAGTTGAGCACGATGCTCTTGGCGTGCCCGATGTGCAGGTAGCCGTTCGGCTCGGGGGGGAAGCGGGTGGCGACGGTCTCGCGGCGCCCGGCCTCCAGGTCGGCCTTGACGATGTCGCGGATGAAGTTGGACGGCGTCTCGTGCTCGGGCATGGTGGGATGATCGCGTGCATACCGGAGGGTGGTGATAGCGGAGCCCTTTTCAACGCAGGCTGCGGGCGAAGTGTCCCAACTCGTGTAAGTGGATGAGGATTGGTCAATTGACGGAGCATGGGTAGCCATTTGTCGGGTACCAGCAATCGTCGAGTCGATTCACATGCGCGGATAAAATATTCATGTCAGCGATGCAAGCGGAAGAGCGGACGTCGCAGCACGCATTCGATGCGAAGATGCGGCGCGTGTTGGAAGTGAAGAAACGCGCATCAGTGGCTCAGGCCAGCGAGGTGCGCGAAGGGCTACCCTATGAGCACCTCGATATGATGGCAGAGACCCTCGGCTTGGACCCTGCCGCCCTCTCACATGTGCTCAAGGTATCCCCACGAACACTACAGCGGCGTCGCAAAGAAGGGCAGTTGCGCCCTGCCGAGTCCGACCGGTTGTGGCGCCTCATGCACATCTACGATCAGGCGCTCGACGCCTTCGATAGGCGAGAGGAGGAAGCCCGCCTCTGGCTCACCACGCCTAAGCGCACCTTGCAGGGGGAGACCCCGGTCGAACATCTGGACACCGAGCCAGGACTCCGGCTGGTGGAACAAATGCTCGCCACGATAGCGCATACCATGCCCGCATGACGGGGACGGCATGACGATCTGCCGGCTCACGAAGGCCAGGCACGCCGAGACGGCTTTTTCTGGATACGGCGCATCGCAGTCGGGCGGACGCTGGCACCCGGCAGGGACGCCCGTGGTGTCTGCCTGTGACGCGCCAGCCAGTGCACTGCTAGAGATCCTGGTACACACGGAGGCTGGGACGCTGCTGGACCACCCGTACGTGCTGTTCACGATCCGATGCGAACCGGAGCGGCACCTGCTCGTGCTCCCGGAGGACGCGTGGCCCGACGACGGGCGGGCGCTTCAGTGGCCGTCGTCCACGCAGCGCATCGGGCACCGCTGGTTCACCGACCGCGACTCCGTACTCCTGGAAGTGCCGAGCGCCGTCGTGCCGTACCAGCGAAACTATCTCCTCAACCCGGAGCATCCTGACTTCTCAGAACTGGACATCGAGGGACCGATGCCATTTGCGATTGATGCACGGCTCGGAGCTTATCAGGATGAGGCTCTACGCATCTAGAGCGTGAATGCGTAGTCGGTGGCGAGCAGGGGTTCGCTAGTCGCTCATGGCCCGAGCGTGGGCCAGTTCTCGTCCGACGGGGCGCACCTGGTCTGCACGTACGGAGGTGACGGCCACCGTTTCGCCGTTGAGCGTAACGAACTCGACCTCGTATCCGTCGTGGTCTCCATGAATGAGGACGACGGTCCCGATGTCACCGGCCACCAGGTGATGCTCCGGCAGCGAATCTGTCAGAATGACCCGGTCTAACTCTCGAATCACGACCCTGGAGGATCTAGTGGATATGCAGTCACCAAACGAGGAATGGACTGCCCGGTTTCGATGAACCAGACGGACCGTACGCTAGGAGTATGCCCTGAAGGAGTTTCGAGCGGGCCATCGATGATAAGCGCGTGCCGAACTGGGAGTCTTGAACGTCCGAGACAGGTTGATGTGCATGGCGTCGTAAGGCGGTCGCTAACCGCTGCCACGCTTTCGTAGTGAATCCGAAGTGGACAAAGAAAGCGGCCTTTCCTCGTCCGTCCGGGTGCGTCATGGACAGCAAGTACTCTGTTATCTTCGCAGGAGGAATGATGGCTGCGTCAGCGGCAGGCAACTGCATGCTCACACCGTCGTGGGTCAGTCTTCCACGTTGTCGATCTGCGCCTTCTGCAGCTGGCCGCTGTAGTCCACGTAAACGGTCTTGGTTTCGGTGTAGAAGTCGAAGACCTCGCGGCAGCTGCTTGAGGAACATCACGTCATCTTGAGGGGCCGGAATCGGGTTTTTTCAGGATCGACGACGGTGAATGTACCTTCGAGGTCTTCTTGCCTTTCCACGACCTTCAGTAGTCGGCGTGCTTTCTCCAGGTGAGTTGCCTGGGCCAGCCAGAGCAAAATGACACCGCGGGTGGGGCGCTGCAGCCGAACCACGAGCTCACCGAAGTCATGATCTTCGGTGAGAACGATGCGCCTGTCTTTGAACGCATGAGCTAAGACCGTCGCGTCATCCGCACCGGGCATCATCGTTCGAACGGAGGCGACGTCGTGCCCGTGCTCGATGAGCGTTGTCACGATGCGAGCATCGAAACACTCGTCGGCGAGAAACCGCATTCACGATACCTCTCCCGGTGCGAGTTCGATGTCATCGAGCGCGATAGTATCCGCCGCAAAGGCGAGGGCAGCGCGGACATCGTTCTCAACGAGATGAGGAAAGGCCGCGAGCACGGCCTGGACGGACTCGCCCGCCGCCAGCTTCCGCAGAATGTGCTCTACCGGAACGCGGGTCCCCCGGATAACCGGCTTTCCGAACATCACGTCCGGGTCTATGGTGATGCGTTCGTGGGGCATAGCGGCATCCATCGTCGGGTGTGCAATTCGAGCGTACGGACGTATACGCAGCCGGCGGAGCCGGTATCCCCATAGCAGAGAAGAACCGGCGAGAGGCGTATTCGAGTGAAGTCGGATGCCTCCGTCGGGCACGGACACTCAGTCTTCCACGTTGTCGATCTGCGCCTTCTGCAGCTGGCCGCTGTAGTCCACGTAGACGGTCTTCGTCTCTGTGTAGAAGTCGAACACCTCCCAGCCGCCCTCGCGGTGGCCGTTGCCCGTCTCCTTCACGCCGCCGAAGGGCATGTGGGCCTCGGCGCCGATCGTGGGACCATTGACGTACGTGATGCCCGCTTCGATGTCGTGCATCGCCTGGAAGGCGCGAGCGACGTTCTGCGTGTAGATGGCCGAGGAGAGCCCATACTTCGTGCTGTTGGCGATCTCGACGGCATCTTCGTAGGACGAGACCTTGATGACGGAGAGGACGGGGCCGAAGATTTCCTCCTGCGCGATCCGCATCTCAGGCGTGACGTCGGTGAACAGCGTCGGCTGGAAGAAGAAGCCCTCGTCGAGCCCGTCGCCCGTGGCACGCTGGCCGCCAAACAGCAAAGTGGCGCCTTCGTCCTGTCCGATCTGGATGTAGTTCGTGACCTTGTCGAGCGCCGCCTGGTTGATGAGCGGGCCCATCTCGGTGTCGTCGTCGTTGCCGTAGCCGAGGGTGAGTGCTTCGGCTTCGGCCTGAATCATGCCGACGAACTCGTCGTGCACGTCTTCGTGGATGATGAGGCGGCTCGTAGCCGTGCAGCGCTGGCCGGTGGTTCCGTACGCGCCCCAGACGATGCCATCGAGCGCGAGGTCGAGGTCGGCGTCCTCCATCACGATCATCGGGTTCTTACCGCCCATCTCCAGCGACAGGCGCTTGTGCATCCGCCCGCACACCTCGCCGATCTTGCTGCCGGTCTCGGTGCTGCCAGTGAACGTGATGGCGTTGACCTGCGGGTGCTCCACGAGGGCCTGCCCCGCCTCGCCCGCGCCCTGCACCAGGTTGATCACGCCAGGCGGGATGCCCGCATCCAGCATCGCCTGGACGAGCAGCATGCCGCTGTGGGGGGCGTCTTCGCTGGGCTTAAAGACGACGGTGTTGCCCGCGGCGAGAGCGGGAAACATCTTCCAGGTGGGCACGGCGACGGGGAAGTTCCACGCCGTGATGACGCCGACCACGCCCACGGGCCGCCGGATGCTCATGTTGAACTTGCTCGGCAGCTCGCTCGGCACGGTGTGGCCGAAGAGGCGACGCGTCTCGCTGGCGGCGTAATAGGCCGTGTCGATGGCTTCCTGCACGTCGCCCTTCGTCTCGAAGAAGGGCTTGCCCATCTCGCGGGTCATCGCTCGGGCGAGGTCGGCCTTGCGCTCGGTGAGGACGTCGCCCAGGTGGCGGAGGATTTCGCCGCGCTGCGGGGCCGGCGTGCGGCTCCAGGAGGCGAAGGCTTCACGGGCGGCCGTGGCCGCAGCGTCGACGTCCTGGGCCGAGGACTGCGGGAAGTGCCCGATGACGTCGCTCGTGCGCGCCGGGTTGACGTTGGCGAAGGTGGCTTCGCTCGCGGCGGGCTGCCACGTGCCGCCGATGTAATTCTGAAACGTATCAGCCATGTCGGGTAAGCGTCTTTCGTTCAGGGAGAGGGCAAAAGCATCATCGTTCGGGACCGCCGTCGATAAAGAAGCATCAGAGCGCGTCCGATACTCAAGGCGGTGATGCATCTGTCAGTGACGGACGCGACGCGGGGGACGGCCACCGAAGTGCAGCTAAGATAGGTGGGCCCGGGAGTCATCTCAAGCGCCCGCGCTGGCTGTACCTTTACCCGGCGGCGCGCTATTTTGACACCGACTACGCACTTCAACAGCCGCTCAGACGGTGGAATTATGGCTATAGCTGCTTCGCTCGACCTCGACCAGCGCATCGCTCAGCGCGCACAGACGGTTCCCCCCAGCGGGATTCGTCGGTTCTTCGAAATCGCCGCGACGATGGAGGACGTCATTTCCCTCGGCATCGGGGAGCCGGACTTCGTTTCGCCGCGTCCCGTCATCGATGCGGCGATAGACTCGCTGAACGCTGGAATGACGGGATACACGGCGAATGCAGGCCTGGCCGAACTGCGTACGTTGATCTCCGGCGAGCTGGAGCAGCGGTACGGCGTCTCGTACGATCCCCAGCGGGAAATTCTGTCGACCGTCGGGGTGAGTGAGGCCCTGCAGCTGGCGATGCTGGCGCTGCTCGATCCGGGCGATGAGATCCTGATCCCCGAGCCGTGCTTCGTCTCGTACGGCCCGACGGCGATCTTCGCCGGCGGCAAGGTCGTGTACGTCCCCACGTCGGTCGACACGAACTTCCAGGTGACGGCGGACGACATCCGGGAGCGGATCACCGACAGGACGAAGGTGCTCTTTCTGGCGTATCCCAGCAATCCGACCGGGGCCGTGCTGCGGCGCGAGCGGCTGGAGGAAATCGCCGAGGTGGTGGTCGAACATGACCTATTGGTGCTGTCCGATGAAATCTACGACCGGCTGATCTATGGCGAGGCGTACGAGCGCGGGCACACCTGCCTGCCGTCGATCCCGGCCCTGCGCGAGCGCACCGTGCTGCTCGGCGGCTTCTCGAAGAACTACGCCATGACGGGCTGGCGCATCGGGTATGCCTGCGCGCCGGAGCCCATCTATCAGGCCATGTACAAGCTGCACCAGTACATCATCATGAGCGCGCCCACGATGGCCCAGGTCGGCGCCGTCGCAGCCATTCAGGAGTGCCAGGACGAGGTCGAGGAGATGCGGCAGGCCTATGACGCCCGGCGTCGCGTCATCGTCGATGGCATGCGGGCCGCCGGGTTGCCCACCTTC
>JAAAOL010000491.1 GCA_009908885.1 Bacteroidota bacterium
CAGTGTCAGCGGGATGTCGTCGAGCCAGTCGAGCATGCTTACGTGAGGATGGCGTACACGAATCCACCGACGAAGCCCACGACCAGCACCGAGGCGATGAAGAGCAGATAGCCTCCGTAAAACGCCAGCACCGCCAGCACAGAGGCCGAGGCCGTGCGCCCGAAGAAGCCGCGCGCCGCGATGGCATAGTACACGGTGTAGCCGACGATGAACACGCCCAGGTACAGCCAGAAACTGATGGGCAGCACGAAGGGGGTCACGATGGCCATCAGCAAGGTCAACTGCCCCGTCGTAAAGAAGGCGAAGACGAGCATCTCGGCGTAATTATAGCGCGTTCCCCCGAAGAATAATCGCAAGAGCAGCGCAAAAACTAGAGCGATGAGCAGTGTGAGATAGGTGTTGAGTTGCTTGACGACCGTGACGGTTCCCTCGGCCATGCCTCGCGCCGGATCCTCGCCAAACGTCGCCTGCCACGCCTCCATCATCTCCTCGGAAGCCCCTTCGAGCATCTGCTCATTCTGGACGACGTAGTATTCCAGCATCACGTCTTCACTGAACCCGAACAGGAGCAGCGAGACGGTGGCGGCCAGCAGGATGTAGGCGAGGGGATTGGCGTAGCGCTTGCGCTGGCCCTCCACGTACCGCCGGGCGACGGCGCCGGGCTCGGTGCAGAGTTGCAGAAACGTGTGGAGTAGGCCGCGCTCCAGCCTGAAGAAGCGTGCGACGAACTCCTTTCCGAAGCGCCGCAGCGTGAGGCGTCCCTCCATGAAATGCTGGCCGCAGCGGTAGCAGTAGTCGCCCCGACGCGGCGTGCCGCAGTTGGGACATTGCTCCGGCTCCCGCTCGATCGCCTGCTCATCCTCCTCAACAGGTACTTCAGCAACGGCAGACGCCTCGGGAGGCACAGATTCATCCTGGGCGGCAACGGTGCGTGCCGGCGGTGGGGGAGACTGATCAGACACGGCACCCTCTCTGTTGGCTACGGCTTCCTCGTTCTTCGAACGATAAAGCACCTCGGCTCCATCCGCAACACCTATCTCTTCTTCTGCAAGGAAGACGCGAGGCACCCCTCGCACGCCCAGACGCATCACACCTCCAGCGGCTCGCCGAGCTGCGGGCGGATGACCTCGACGTCCGGGTAGAAAAACTGGATGTTGTCTTCCATCCACTCGCGCGCCTCGGCCTCACCGTGGACGAGCAGCACCTTCTTCGGCTGGAGCTGCTCGACGAGCTGGATCAGGTCGCGGCGGTGGCTGTGACCGCTGAAGCGAAAGCGGTGCACCTCGCACTTGACCGGCTGCGGCCCCTTCTCCGGGTCGAGGATGACCTCTTGCGTCATGTCGCTGCCGTTCTGCGCGGCGGCCGCCTCGCGGAGGCGAGCGGCGGGCGTGTCCTCTTTGGCGAAACCGACGAGCAGAATCCCGCTGTCTTTGTCGTCCACGATCTGCTGGGCGATCCAGTTGGAGAGCGTCCGCTCGAACATCATGCCGCTGGAGACGACGTGGATGCTCGGCCCGTCGAGCGCGCCCCGCTTGCCGGAATTGCTGCGCGGCAGCCGCTTCTGATCGACGCCGAAGACCTGGAAGTCGGGGTCGCGGCGCGGCGTAAAGTGGCGGCTCTTGTCGTACAGGTCGGCGATGGCGCGGAGGCTGCCCGCCGTGTAGACGGGCACGTCCTCGGGGATCTGGCCGCGCTCCTTGAACCGGTCGATCACGGCCAGCATCTCCTGCGCCCGCCCGAGCGCGAAGACCGGCACGAGGGCCGTCCCGCCGCGCCCGAGAATGCGCTGCAGGGCCTCCCGAAACTTGCGCTCCTCCTGCTTCCGGGTCGTCTGCTCGGCCTCGGGGTCCGCGCCGAGGGTCGACTCCAGGATGAGCACGTCGACCGGCGGCGCGGGGTAGCTGCCGCCGGGGATGATCGTCTGCGGACGCAGGTTGGTGTCGCTCGTGTAGAAGACGCGGCGTTCGGCCCCATCTTCTTCGAACGTCAGCAGCACGCCCGCCGAGCCGAGGATGTGGCCCGCGGTGTAGAGTTCGGCCGTCACCGGCGTCTCGGCGCGCAGGCCGGACACGTCGAACGGCGTCTCCAGCTCATGCGTCAGGTACAGGTAGCTCTGGTATTCGAGGTCTTTTTCGTGGAAGAGCGGCTCGTGGGAGGACGACCCCTCCTTCAGCTTGCGGGCCTGCAGCCGGGCCGAGGCCGGGAGCGTGAACTCGGCCAGGTCCCGCGTGGCGCGCGTCATGTGGACCTGCACGTGCGGAAACTCGCGGATGAGCACGGGCAGCGCCCCGATGTGGTCGTGGTGCGCGTGCGTGATGATGGCGTGATCCACGTACCAGCCCGCGTGGTCGTGGATGATCTCGAACCGGGGCAGGCTGGCCGGGCCGCCCTCCTCGGGATCGACCCCCGCGTCCAGGACGAGGCCGGTCCCGTCGATCTTCAAGAAATGACAACTGGCTCCGACGGCGTCGGTAGCGCCCAGCGCGATGAATAGCATACCTGGTAGATCTGCGAACAACGTATGACGGCCCCGTGGCTCCCGTCCGGGGCGCAGGGGCAAACCTGCTGATTCGCTGGATTGTTTCGGTCCGTTACACGGGAAGAGGAACCGAGGCCGGGGGCGCGTCTTCTATTCTGCACCTCGCCGCCCGACCCGTTCTGCCCGCATGACGCCGACCATCCACGCCCATCCCTGGTACTCGCAGGCGCATCATACTCGCTCGGGCTTCCGCAACATCTGGGAGACGCCGGGCGAGGGCGAGCCGTTCGTCAAGGCGGCCTTCTGGCTGCTCCGGCACGGCCTGGCTCACCGTGAGCACCAGCTGCCGGAGGCGTACCCGATTGACCTTGCCGCGCTGCACGCCCCGCCCGAGCGGCTGCGCATCACCTGGCTCGGCCACGCGGCGACGCTCCTCCAGACGCCGACGCTCACGCTGCTGACCGACCCGATGCTAGGCGACCGGGCTAGTCCCGTCCCTTTCGCCGGGCCCGTCCGCGAGGTGTCCGTCCCCATCGCTATCGACGCGCTGCCCGCCCCGGACGCCGTCCTCCTCTCGCACGATCACTACGACCACCTGGACGCGGGCAGCATCCGAAAAATCGCCCATCAGTACGACCCGCACTTCTTCGTGCCACTCGGCGTGGCGCCTACGGTCCGCAGCTTCGGTGCGCGGCACGTGACCGAGATGGACTGGTGGCAGGTCGCCGATCTCGACGAGGGACGCCTGCACTGCACGCCCGCGAAGCATTTCTCCGGGCGTGGCCTGCTGAACCGCAACGGCACACTGTGGGCCAGTTGGATGATCGAGACAGACGATCCCGACCTGCGCGTCTACTTCGGCGCGGACTCGGGCTATGCGCAGCACTTCGCTGACATCCGCACCCACCTCGGCGCCCCCGACGTGGCGCTGCTGCCCATCGGCGCGTACCGCCCGCGCTGGTTCATGCGCCGCGTCCACATGAACCCGCCCGAAGCCGTGCAGGCCTTCCTGGACCTCGGCGCCCAGCACTTCGTCCCGATCCACTGGGGCACGTTCGACCTGTCCGAAGAATTGCTGCACGAGCCGCCCGTCGACCTGCGCCAGGCCGCCGAGGCCGCAGGTATTTCGGAGCAGGTGCATCTGCTGGAGATCGGCGAGGCGTTCGACCTGACAGCCGCCGCCCCCCGGCAACAAGCGGCGTAGTGGACGGTTGGACCTTGCGGTGGTGTACCGTTCCACGGCGCGACGGCAGCGATGCGTGTACGACTTCCTTTGTTGGCGCTCCTTCTGCTGGGCCTCTGTACTCATCCCTGCGCGCAAGCCCAGCAGCCCACCGCCCCCTACGGCGAGTGGGCTGCCCTCAGCGTAGGATCGCAGCACCCCGACGCTATCAGCCTCGCTCTCGGCTATCAGACGACCCGATGGGATCTGCCTGCGCGGGTGAGCTTCGGCTATAACGGTGATTTCCCCTTTGGCGGGCGCCCTGACATCTACGCGCTGACCTTGCACGGCCAGACCGGCTGGCGCCACTCCGGACTGCATCATCTAATGGCACAATTTGTGGGGCTCTCCCTTGGCTACCGCACCGAACGCAGCGAAGTCCCGACGACGGACGGGCGCCTCCGTGAAATTACGGAACGACAACTCATCCCCGGCCTATCAGCCACGGCACAGTTTATCCTGAAACCCCTCGCTCCCATCGCTCCAGAGCTTGGCCTCGGCGTCGAACTGTTCGGCAACCTCAATCTCGTCCAGAGTCATTATGGCCTCCGTGTGGCCCTGGTGGTGCATAACACGCTGTAAAGGGCCTCTCGCCGTGCTGATGGGGCTCGCCCTTCTGCTCCCCGTGCGCCCTGCCAAGAGCCAGTGCGTCCACGACGCGTCTCCGCCGAGTACGGCAGCAGCAGGCAAACAGAACGATCCCTCAGCCCGTCCCGGTGTGCGCCTGGCGATCCCGAACGAGGGCACCATCAACGCCTTCGTCCTCTTCGTCCAGTTTCCGGATGAGCCGGACGATGCGGGCTCCTGGGGCGACGACCCAGAGACCGAGTGGCCGCCCGACCGCAGCCTGGGTCCGGACCACCGCCTGCCCGCCTGGGCCGAGGAGGGTAAGCTGATTGCCCCACCCGGCACGGAGCCCTCGGCCTTCGACGCGGGCTCGCTGAGCGCCTTTTACCACCTCATGTCCGACGGGCGCTTTCGCGTGACCGGCCACGTCTACCCCGAGGTCGTCCACCCCGAGCATCCCGTCGACTGGTACCATGCAAATCGGGGCGACTTCCTGAATGGCGCCGTCAAGCTGTCGCACGAGATCCTGACCTCCGAGGCGATCCAGCAGTACTTCGCGACCAACCCGGACGACCTCGACCTCACCGCGTTCGACCGCTTCCGCAACGGCACGCCCGAGATGACGCCGGACGGCGTGTTCGACCTCGTCGTCCTCGTCCACCGCGACGTCGTCCTGCCGCGCCTGCGCCTCGACCGCTTCGGGCGCACCACGGGCGGCTCGTCGATGACCTCGTTCGGCGCAGACACGGAGCTGCGCCCGAGCCACCTGATCGACTTCCGCGATCCCTCGACCGACGCCTTCGCCCCGGCCCCCGTCACGCTCGGCGGCCTGCGCGTGACCGACAACGTGACGAGCGGGTCCGGCATCATAGCACGGGCCCTGACGCGCAAGCAGGCCGTCCGCATCATCGCCCACGAACTCGGCCACCGCCACTTCGGGCTGTTCCACACGTGCCAGCACCCGACCTCGCCCAACTCGGACTGCGTCGGCATCATGGGCGGGGCGTACGTGACCATGAGCGCGGGCGACCGCATCAAGCTGGGCTGGGCCGAGGTGGACCGCATCGACCTGGGCGCGTTCGAGCGGCGGACGATCACCGTGCCGGACGCGCTGCACTCGGGCCGCGTCCTGCGGATCCGCTCGGGCGAAGCGGACCGCTGCGGCGACCTGATCGTGGAGGCGCGCTTCTGGAACAACTTCTGGGACC
>JAAAOL010000372.1 GCA_009908885.1 Bacteroidota bacterium
GAGGCCGGATTTGGGGTTGGACGGGTGTAGGTGTGGACGTATGGACGTGACTCTCCTCCAACCCTTCAACCTTTCGGCCCTCCATACACCAACTCATTAACCGGAGTTGGTGTGAGGTCCGGATGCGAGCGTCCGCAGGGCGTGGTGCGTGATTCGTGATGCGTGATTCGTGATGCGTGTTTCGTGGTGCGTGTTTCGTGGTGCGTGATTCGTGGGGGCGGTTGCTTCAGCAGAGCCCTCTACCCGCGTTCCGGCCACGCCTTCCGCTCCCGGCAGCAGTCCGGCAGGCCTCAGCCCGGGAATCCTGCCCGGGGCCGATCCGTTCGACGGGCCGACCCTTCACCCACCGACTCTTTCCCCATGGAGCTGTTCTACAACCAGTACGGCGACGGGCCGCCGCTCATCATCCTGCACGGCCTGCTCGGCGCCAGCGGCAACTGGCACACGCTGAGCCGCACCGTCTTCAGCGAGCATTTCACCGTCTACACCGTCGACCAGCGCAACCACGGGCGCTCCCCGCACAGCGACACCTTCACCTATGCCGCGATGGCCGACGACCTGCGCGCCTTCATCGACCGGCACGACCTGGGCGCGGCGCACGTGCTGGGCCACTCGATGGGCGGCAAGACGGCGATGCAGTTCGCCCTCACCTACCCGGAGCGGCTCGACCACCTCATCGTCGTCGACATGGCGCCGCGGGCCTATCCGCCCCAGCACCGCCCGCTCCTGGAAGCGCTCCAGGCGCTCGACCTGCATCCGCACCAGTCCCGGCAAGACCTGTCCGACGCTCTGGCCAAGGATGTGCCCGACCGCCGCGTCCGGCAGTTCGTGCTCAAGAATCTGCATTACGAGCGCGATGCAGACGGCTACTCCTGGCTGATGAACCTGGACGTCATCGCCGAGCAGTACGCCAACGTCAACGTCGCCATCGACAGCGACACGCCGTTTCATGGGCCGACGCGGTTCCTCCGCGGTGGTCAGTCCGACTACGTCACCCACGCGGACGTGGCGGACATCCGGCGGCTCTTCCCCGAGGCGGAGATCGTCACCATCGACGGGGCGGCCCACTGGGTCCATGCTGACCGTCCGCAGGCGCTGGCCGACGCGGTGGTGTCGTTTCTGCGCTCGGACGTTCGGAGTGCGTGAGTTCGGAGTGCGTGAGTTCGGAGTGTGTGAGTTCGGAGTTGGAAGGTTGCAGAGGGCGAGTTGGCACCAACCAGCAAACCAGCAACCAGCAAACCAGCAACCATTCAACCAGCGAACCACGAACCGGGCGCTCGTAACCATCCTGTTCAGCCTGCGCGCCGGGCAGGTGGCGGGTTGAACCTCCCGTCGGGCCGGGCGTCAGAGCCGCACCCTTTGCATCGACTCCCCGTGCCATGACGCATTCCCTGTCCGACCGCGACGCAGCGCTCCTGCAGGTGCGCGACCTGACGAAGGTCTACCGCGAAGGCGACCGCGAGCGGGCCGTGCTGCGCGGGCTCGACCTCTCGATTCAGGAGGGCGAGTTCGTGGTGCTGCTCGGCCGTAGCGGCTCGGGCAAGAGCACGCTACTCAACCTCATCAGCGGCCTCGACGTGCCGACGGCGGGCACAGTGCGCTACGGCACGACGGATCTCACCGCCCTGTCCGAGCAGGACCGGACGCTCTTTCGCCGCCGCCACATCGGGTTCGTCTTCCAGTCCTTCAACCTGATCCCGACGCTCACCGTCGCCGAGAACATCCTGCTGCCGCTGGAGCTGTCGGGCGACCTCGACGCCGAGGAGCGCGAGCGGGCGCTCTCGTTTCTGGGCGAAGTAGGCCTGCGCGACCGGGCGGACAGCTTCCCGGACCGGCTCTCCGGCGGCGAGCAGCAGCGCGTGGCTATCGCGCGGGCGCTGGCCCACGCGCCGGACCTCATCCTGGCCGACGAGCCCACGGGCAACCTGGACTACAAGACCGGACGGCAGGTGATGGAACTGCTGGATCGCCTCGTCCGGCAGGCCGGGCGCACCATGCTCGTCGCCACGCACGACCGCGACCTGCGCCGCGTAGCCGATCACGTCCTCAGCCTCCAGGGCGGCGTCCTGCACGACGAAGGCGCGGCGGCGGCGGAGCGATAGAGGATGGATTGCTCGCTGCGCTCGCTGGATGGAGGATAGAGAATAGCGCGATGGTGAGGACGAAACCACCATTCTCCATCTTCTATCCTCTATCATCTACGCGCGATAAGTCACCGGCCCCCGAAACCAACAGCAGCCCATCCCACCGTGTCCACCATCCTCATCCGTTCCAGCTTTCGGTATGCGCGGAAGCATCCGCTGCTGCTGGCGCTGTCCGTGCTAGGCGTGGCGCTGGGTGTGGCTGTGGTCGTCTCTATCGATCTCGCTAACGCGAGCGCCGAGCGGGCCTTCGAACTCTCCGCCGAGGGCGTGACGGGCAAGGCGACGCATCAGGTCGTCGGCGCAGCGGAGGGGCTGGACGGCGACGTATACCGCACGTTGCGGGTCGATCTCGGGATCCGCCAGGCCGCGCCCGTCGTGGCCGGGTACGTGCAGGCGCCGGAGCAGGGGCGCACGTTTCAGGTCCTGGGCGTCGATCCGCTGGCCGAGGCGCCGTTCCGCCCGTACGTCGGCGGGGCAGCGTCGGGGGTCGACCTGGGGACGTTCATGGCCCAGCCGCGCACGGCCCTCATCGCGGAGCCGACGGCGGAGAATCTGGGACTGTCTCTCGGCGACACGCTGCAGGTGCGGATCGAGGGGAAAGCAGACGCGCTGCGCATCGCCGGGCTGATGGTGCCGCAGGACGAGCGCAGCCGCCGGGCGATGGACAACCTGCTGGTCGTGGACGTGGCGACGGCACAGGACCTGTTCGGCACGGGCGGGCGCCTCACGCGCATCGACCTCATCGTGCCGGACGGCGCGGCGGGTACGCAGAGGATCGACCGGATCGAGCAGGCGCTGCCCGAGGGCGCGGAGGTGGTGCGCTCGGCCTCGCGGACGCAGACGGTGGAGCAGATGACGCGGGCGTTCAACCTGAACCTGACGGCGCTGAGCCTGCTGGCGCTCGTCGTCGGCATGTTTTTGATCTACAACACGATGACGTTCTCCGTGGTGCAGCGGCGCGCGCTCATCGGGCGGCTGCGGGCGCTCGGCGTCACGCGGCGTGAGGTGTTCACGCTCATCGTGGGCGAGGCGGCGCTCATCGGCGTCGTCGGCACCGCGCTCGGCCTCGCGGGCGGCATCGTGCTGGGGCAGGGGCTGACGCCGTGGACCTTCGTGAAAGGCATTGGTCTGGGCCTCGGCGCGACGATCCTGGCGACGCTGCCTCCGGCGCGCGAGGCGACGAATGCCCCGGCCAGCACGGTCCTCCAGCGGTCGCAGCAGGAGTCGCAGATCCAGACGTGGCTGCCCCGGCTGGCGGGCGTCGGCGTGGCGCTCGGCGTCGTGGGCGCGGGACTATTGCTGCTGCCGAGCCGGAGCATTGCCCTCAGCTACCTGGCGCTGCTGTGCGTCATCCTCGGCGCGGCGCTGCTGACCCCGGCGGCGGTCGTCGGCCTCGCCCGGATGCTGCGTCCGCTGATGGGACGGGCGTTCGGGGTGCTGGGGCGGATGGCGGCGCGGGGCGTCGTCACCACGCTGAGCCGCACCGCCGTCGCCATCGCCGCGCTCATGGTGGCCGTCGCCGCGACGGTGGGCGTGGGCGTGATGGTGGACAGCTTTCGCGCGACGGTCGACGTGTGGCTCAGCTACTCGCTGCGGGCTGACGTGTACGTGCAGCCGCCGAGCCTCGTCTTCCGCCGGGGCGATGCCACGCTGGAGCCGTCGGTCGTCGAGACGCTGACACAGGCCGAGGGCGTGCGCGGCGCGTATTCGGTGCGGACCGTGCGCGTCACCTCGTCCGAGGGGCGGACCGACCTCGTCGCCATCGACCAGGGGCCGAACACGCGGCGCGGCTTCCGCTTCAAGGCGGGCGATCCCGGGCAGGTGTGGGCCCGCTTTGCGCGGGACGACCTCGTCATCGTCTCCGAGCCGTTCAGCTACCGGACGGGCGTCGGCGTGGGCGACACGCTGCAGCTGCAGACGGACCGCGGGCCGCAGACCTTCCCGGTGCGCGGCGTCTACTACGACTACGGCTCCGACCTGGGCGTCGTCATGATGAGCCGCCCGACCTACGACCGCTACTACGACGATCCGGGCCTCTCGGGCCTCGCGCTGTATGCGACGGCGAACCAGGACGTGGACGCCCTCGTCGAGCGCCTGCGCGACCGGGTGGGTGCCGAGCAGGAAGTCATCATCCGGTCCAACCGGGCGCTGCGCGAGGCGTCACTGGAGGTGTTCGACCGGACGTTCACCGTGACCGTGGTGCTGCGCCTGCTGGCCGTGCTGGTGGCGTTCATCGGCGTGCTGAGCGCGCTGATGGCGTTGCAGCTGGAGCGCGCCCGCGAGTTGGCCGTCCTGCGCGCCAACGGCCTCACGCCGAAGCAGGTGTGGCGCTACGTGACGATGCAGACGGGGGTGATGGGCGTCATCGCCGGGCTGTTGTCGCTGCCGCTGGGCCTCATCCTGGCCTCGGTGCTGATCTACGTCATCAACAAACGCTCTTTCGGGTGGACGCTCCAGTTCGAGGTGGCGCCGGAGATCTTGCTGCAGGCCCTCGCGCTGGCCTTCGTCGCCGCGCTGCTGGCCGGGCTCTATCCGTCGAAAAAGATGGCGCAGGCGAACCCGGCGATGGCGTTGCGGGAGGAGTGAGTTCGAAGTGGATGAGTTCGAAGTGCTGGAGTTGGGCGGTGTGGTAATCAGGATCGAAACTTGGTGCCGTGAAATTCGGACGTGCGGAGGTGATGCATCAGGCTGCGGAGCATTTTGGAAAGCTCTTCCGTGAGATGCGCCACGTCGTCGAACGTCGACGCGTCGATGTACGCCTCGTCCAGCGCGACGTACAACTGGCTCCGCACTTCACCCGCCGAGGCCTTCGCCGTCGAGAGAAACTGGTGAAACTCACGATTGCCATTGCGCTCGAAGCCTTCCGCGATGTTCGACATGACCGACACGGCAGCGCGCCGGATCTGATCTTTCAGCCCAAAGTCCTTCGCAAACCGGCCATCCCGCGATATCGCATACACCCGCCGCGTCAGCTGACGCGCCTTCTGCCACACCAGCAGGTCTTCGAACCGTTGAACCTTCGCCATGATAGCATGCTGGATATGATCTGATGGACTCGCAGCACCATAGACACATCCCGCCCGAAAACATAACGTCGACCCCGACAACTTCGAACTCAGCACTTCGAACTCAACAACTCCAAACCGCAGCTGTGAATCGCCGAATCTGCTCCATCCTCTTCTTGCTGCTCCTCCCTGCCTTGTTTGCCTGCACCACCAGCCGGAGCGACGAGGCCATCGACAGCAACCTCTCGCTGGCCGAGGCGATGGGGGGCGACACGACGGGCTACGCGCGGGCCGACGCGGTGCGCGACTTC
>JAAAOL010000300.1 GCA_009908885.1 Bacteroidota bacterium
CGTGTGGACGCTCAGCAGATCCGCCCAGTCTACCGGACGCGGCGCCACGACCTCCTCGGGGCGGAGCAGTCCTTCGTCCAGCAGCAGCCGGTGCAGGGCTGGAAACTTGCCCATCGGGAATGGGTGGCGGGGCGGCAGAGGCACGTAGTAGCCGTCGGAGTAGCTGACGCGCATCGGTCAGGGCGTTAGGTAACCAGGGGCACAAAAAAGGCAGGTCCCCCAGGGTGAGGAGGGGAACCTGCCTGAATACTGAGGACTGTCGTCGAGCGAGGACTAATCGTTCTCGACTTCGACGACGTCGGCGTCGGAGACGTTCTTCTGCAGCGACTCGATGGTCTTCATGGCCGAGCTCTTCGAGGCATAGCTCTGGCTCGAAAACATGATCTGACCATTGGGCGCCTTGAAGTTGAACCGGAACTTGTCCGACTTGTCCTTGAAGACTTCGAAACGATACGCCATGGTGCGGTAAGGATAAATGAGAAGTAGCGCACGATCCGCCAGGAGCGAACCGCATCGAGGAGGGCGTCCCTAAGAACGAACATCAGGGCGTCAGGGTCAAGGTCCGTCGTCCGGCGCGCCCGTGGGAGTGGAACCAGCGTCCACGAACTCGCGCAGCGTCTGATCGCGGTAGGCGCCGGAGCCCATGTAGGCCAGGACCCGCTCGAACGTCGGCGCGTCGACGAAGCCGGGCAGACGCGTGATGTAGTTGCCCTCGGCATCCAGAAAGACCGTCGTCGGCGTGCCCGTGGCGCCGAAGGCGTTGCCCAGCTCTTTCGGACTCAGTTCGTAGTCCTGGTACGCAAGGGCCGTCTGCGTGTCGTCGATGTTGAGCCGGGTGGCGGCGAAGGCGCTGTCGAGGTGAGCACGGATCTGGGCGTCGGTATAGACTTCCTGCTGCATCTTGCGGCACCACCCGCACCAGGGCGTATAGACGTCGACCAGCACTACCTTGTCGTCGGCCCGGGCCTGGGTGAGCGCTTTTTCGAATGGCAGCCAGTCCGGACTGGCCGACAGCGTATCGGGCCGTGCATCCGACTGCGCGAGGCAGGCCGAGCAGGATAGCAGCGCCGCCAGGAGCAGCAAGGCAGGAGATCGCAGCAGCGGGGTACTCATGCGGAAGAGGACGACAGGAGATCGGAATAGGTCCGTTGGAGGCGTTGGGATGCGGCTTCCCAGCTAAAGGTTTCGAAGACGGACGGCGCGTTCGCGGCCCACCGGCGACGTGCGCTGGCGTCGCGTACCAGGCGGCGGAGCGCATCGACGAGCGCCCGGCGATCGCTCGGGTCGACCAGCAGGCCCACCTCGTGCCCGTCGACGACGGACCGGATCTCGGGGAGGTCGCTGGCCAGCACCGGCAGCCCGGCCATCAGGTATTCGAACAGCTTGTTCGGCAGCGCGAAGCGGTGGTTGAGGCACGTGTCTTCGAGCAGCGTGATGCCCACGTCCGCCGAGGCCGTCACCGGAAGCAGGTCGTCCGGCGGCACGGGGTCGAGGAAACGGACGCGGTCGCCCAGGCCCTCGCGCGTCACGTGCTGCTGGAGCTCGGGCTTACGAGGCCCGCCGCCCAGAAAGACGAGCACGGCCCCGTCCACGTCGCGCATCGCATCGACGAGATGCTCGCACCCGCGGTCCTTCTGGACCGAGCCCTGGTGCAAGAGCAGGCAGGTGTCGTCCGCCACGCCCGTCTGGTCGCGCAGGTACGTGGACGGCGTG
Source organism: Bacteroidota bacterium (assembly GCA_009908885.1). Classification (GTDB taxonomy): domain Bacteria; phylum Bacteroidota; class Rhodothermia; order Rhodothermales; family JAAAOL01; genus JAAAOL01. The sequence continues at coordinate 1,714 of JAAAOL010000300.1, forward strand.
ACCCGTTGACGGGGCGGCACGTTGTGGAGCAGCATCGGCGGGGGGATGCCATAGGCGGACGCCATGCGCTCGGCGATGCTCGTGCTGACGGTGAAGACGGCGTCAGCGCGACGGGCGAAGAAGCGCTCCAGCAGGTGCCAGAAGAGTCGCACGTGCGGGCGTCCTGCCGTGGAGGCGACGTGCGGGTAGCACTCGCGGGCATCGTAGACGAGGCGGGCGTCATGCCGCCGGGCGGCCAGGAACATGGCCGGGAGGGTGTAGAGGTCGCTGGCGTGATAGACGCGGGCCGGGATGGAACGCGCGGCCTGGGCCATGGCGCGGTGTGCCGACCAGAAGAAGGGCAGCCCTCCGCCGGGAGGGCGCTCCAGCAGGTGCAGGCGGACGCCCGGCATCCAGTCCACGTTCGCAGGCTCACCGAGGGCCAGTACCTCGACCGAGCAGCCGAGGTCGGTGAGGGCGCGGAGTTGTTTGATGGCCCGCGAGTTGCGGCGCACGTCGCCCGTCAGGCTGAATACGACGTCGGGCACGGGTCTACGCGGCTTGGTCGGAGGCGGGGGCGGACAGGCGATCCGGGTACGTCTCCCGGATGAGGGCGCGGGCCAGCACCCGCGTCGGGTCGATCAGGCGAATACCGTCCAGGTGGGACTCGGGCACGGCCAGCGGCAGCTCGGTGCAGCCCAGGAAAATGGCCTCGGCGCCGTTGTCTCGGAGGTGGTCGATCGCTTCCAGGAGCGACTGCCGGGCGCGCTCGGTGGGCGGGGTCGATTGCACCTTCAATCCCCACTGCGGGTCGAAGATGGTCGGGTTGATGACCTCCACCTGGACCCGCTCGTCCGGTACGACGGGCTCGAAGCCGGCCCGCGCGATGGCCTCGCGGTACAGCTTCAGGCGGTGGACGGCCAGCGTCGCCATCGTGCCGATGCGGCGCAGGTCGGCATGCGTGCGCTGGACGTGGCGTACGGCCTCGTCGATCATGTGCAGCAGGCGAATCTGGTGCCCGGAGGCCCGAAGCTGCTCCCGCACGGCATCGAAGATCGCGGGAGCATGGGCTGTGTTGCAGGGAATCCCGGCGACCGTCGCTCCGAGATCGTCCAGCTGGCGGGCGACGGCGGTGAGGACCGGGACCGGGCTCGGCTGGCTCGGATCCATCAGAAAGGTGCTGCGGTCCGGGATGCGCTCGGGGTAGGAGAGGAGCGCAACCGGAAGGTGGTCCTGGTCTTTCGTCGCGGGCGTGAGGGTGAGGATCTTTTCGACGAGGTCGAGCCCGGCGTGCGGGCCCATCCCGCCGATGACGCCGATGATGGGGGCAGGGGACGGTGAAGTGGGGGACGGTGAAGTGGGCATACGGTGTGGACGTGAGAGCGACGTGAGGGCGTCTGAGCAGGCGCGCGGCGGCCTGGCGAGCGACGGGTGTGGCCGCCGAGGCGTCAGTGCGAGCCGATGCGGACAGAAACGAATCTGAAGGGCAAAGGTTGGCCGATGCGGATCGCGCACATTGTAAAGCATTCGCGAAACCCGGTCAGTTCGGGCGACCGCCCGGAATCCCGCCGCACGCCGCGCGTTGACTTCGCTCCCGCCCTTTGATATTTTCGCAACCCGTCTGGCACAACCTGCCAGGCATCCTCTGCCCGGTCGTCTAATGGCAGGACAGCGGCCTTTGGAGCCGTTTGTGGGGGTTCGAATCCTCCCCGGGCAACACCCCACGCGGACCTCGTCCGCTTTTGCGTCTGTCTGATACTGTGCAGGATGGCGAATCGCCTTCCGCTGCACGGGCGACAGAGAGACCTATTGCACGGTTCTGAGCGCTCATCCCCCGGCGCAGCCAACCAGGGAGTGCCCATCCCCATTCCGAGTCCTTCGGGGCTCGACATTCTACGAGCGTACGAACAGACCGATCTTCCCCGACCACCCCCATGCATCGCTCGCCTGCGCCCGTCGCTTTCGCTCAGTCCGACCCTACGTCCTCACGCGAGATGCCCATTAGCCTCTTCGCCGGACGCTCCAACCCCTCCCTCGCTGCACACATCGCCCACGCGTACGGGCAGCAACTGGGGGATCGAACCATTAAAAACTTCGCCGACAGCGAGATTTACGTCCGCTTCGAGGAATCCATCCGCGGGGCGGACGTTTTTTTGATTCAGAGCACGCACCCCGGCGCCGACAACTGGATGGAACTGCTCCTCCTGATCGACGCCGCGCAGCGGGCCTCGGCGGCGCGCGTCACGGCGGTGATTCCGTACTTCGGGTATGCGCGGCAGGAGCGCAAGGACCAGCCGCGCGTCTCCATCGCGGCCAAGCTGATGGCCAACATGCTCACCACGGCGGGCGTCAGCCGCATCCTCACGATGGACCTGCACGCGCCCCAAATTCAGGGTTTCTTCGACGTGCCCGTGGATCATCTCTATGGATCTGCGGTTCTTATCGACTACGTGCGAGAACTCGACCTCGACAACATGGTCGTGGTCGCGCCGGACGTGGGCTCGCTCAAGATGGCGCGTGCCTATGCCAAACGGCTCCACGCCGATCTCGCCGTGATCGACAAGCGCCGGCCCGCTCAGAACGAGACGGAGGTGATGAACATCATCGGCGAGGTGCAGGGCCGCGAGGTGCTGCTGATCGACGACATCATCGACACGGCGGGGACGATCACGAGTGCGGCCAACGCGCTGCACGATGGGGGCGCGACCAAGATCATCGCCGCCTGCACGCACCCGCTGCTGTCCGGGCCGGCCTACGAGCGCATCGAACATTCTGCCATCGACCGCCTGATCGTGACCGACACGGTGCCGCTCAAGCGTCCCTCCGCCGACATCGAGGTGGTCAGCGTCGCGGGCATCTTCGCCGATGCCATCCGTCGCATCTACACCGATGAGTCCGTCTCGACCCTGTTCGTCGACTGACGCAGCCTTTTTTGACCGACATCGTTGTGCCGCAGGCCGCTGCAGGGATTGAAGCCCCGGGGCGGCTCGGCATTCACACTCTCCATCTGACAACGACTCCTCATGGAAGCCCTAACGCTAGACGCCCATTCCCGGGACACCGGCAAAGGCGCCGCCCGCGCCACCCGGCGCGAAGGACACGTACCCTGCGTGCTCTATGGTAACAACGTGGATCCGGTGGTCTTCAAAGTGCCGGAGAAGTCTCTCCACCCGCTGATCTACACCACCGTCACGAACGTGGTGAACGTGGAGATGAACGGCGATGTCTGGGAATGCATCCTGAAGGACATCGACTTCCACCCGCTCACGGACCGCCCGATGCATGCGGACTTCCAGGTCCTGCAGGAGGGCGAGATGATTACCCTCACGGTGCCGCTCAACTTCGTGGGGACGCCCCTCGGCGTGAGCGACGGCGGTGTGACCAACTACATCCTGACGGAGGTCAGCATTCGCTGCCTGCCGAAAGACATTCCCTCGCAGATCGACGTCGACATCTCCGAACTCAGCATCGGCGATGCCATCCACCTCGACGAGCTAGAAGAGGAGGGCGTCGAGTTCGTCGGCACGGGACGCCAGACGATCGTCTCGGTCGTACCGCCGCGCGAGCTGGAAGAGGTCACGACGGTCGAGGAAGAACTCGAACTCGGCGAGCTGCCCGAAGGCGAGGAGCTTCCCGAAGGCGAGGAGCTTCCCGAAGGCGAGGTCCCCGAAGAGGGCGAAGAGGAAGAGCCCGAAGCCTAATTTTTCATCATCCTGTTGCACGGCGTCGACCACGGGTCCCAGCGGGCTCGT
>JAAAOL010000083.1 GCA_009908885.1 Bacteroidota bacterium
ACGACTGCCACGTACGAAGCGGAGTACCGCCTGCGCACCAAAGATGGCTCGTGGCGCTGGATTCAGGATCGGGGCCGGGTGACGGAGCGCGCGCCCGACGGCGCACCGATCCGCGCCATCGGCATCCACCGCGACGTGACGCTGCGCAAGCAGTGGGAAACCGCCACGCGCGAGGCCGAGCTGGAGGCCCGGCGCATGAACCGGCTGAAGACGGCGTTTCTGGCGAATATCAACCACGAGTTGCGCACGCCGCTGACCGCCATCCTCGGGTTCTCGGAAGTGCTGATGACGCACGACGACCCGACGACGCAGGAATATGCGACGATGATGCACCGGAGCAGCCAGCGCCTGCTGCGCACGTTCGAGACGATCTTCGACCTGACCCAGATCGAAGACGAGGACGTACGCCTGCACCCGCAGGAGGTGAATGCGACTGCCCTCGCGCGACGGGTGCTGAGCACCTTCGCCAACGAAGCTGAAGAACGCGGCCTGACGCTCTCACTCGAACCGTCCTCGCCCGATGCCACCTTTACGACGGACGCCTACATGGTCCGGCGCGCGTTGACGCACCTGATCTCGAACGCGATTAAATTCACGGACGCGGGCAGCGTGACGCTGCATGTACACGGGGACGACGCGACGGTGACGTACGAGGTGCAGGACACCGGGCGCGGCATCCGTCCCGACTATCTGAGCCGCCTGTTCGATGCCTTCACGCAGGAGTCGGAAGGGCACGCGCGCAACTACGAAGGCTGCGGGCTCGGCCTGCACATCACGTCGCGCCTCGTCGACCTGCTTGGAGGAACCCTCTCCGTCGACAGCACCCCCGACGCCGGAACGACCGTCCGCATCCGCCTGCCGCGCCAGCCCGAACCGACCTCCGACGCCCCGGCCTAGACGCAACCCATGCCTGGACTCATCCCCCCAGGGGCCAGCGCAGCACGAACAGACGCGTACCGGCCGGTGAGGTGGGGTCATCCGTCAGTGCGCCGGGCGTGATCGCCTCGCGGAGTCGGTGCACCGTGATTCCGACGGCGGCGCCCAGCACGGCGCCCACCAGCACGTCGCTCGGGTAGTGCACGCCGAGCCAGACGCGGCTCGTGGCTACCGATGCAGCCCACGCGTAGGTCGGCCCGGCGACGTACCACCGGGGATGCGACAGCGTGAGAGACGTGGCGAGGGCAAACGACAGCGCGGCGTGCCCGGACGGAAACGCGTAGGGATCGAACGCCTCGCCCGGCTGCAGGCGCGCCGACCGGGAGGTGATGCCTGACACGGTCTCGTAAGGACGCGGGCGGCGCACGAGGTATTTGAGCCCGAGCACGAGCGCCGTCGCCCCGGCCTCGCTCACCGTCAGCCGGTACGCCGTCTCAAAATCAGCATCGTGGCCTGCCAGTTCGCGTCCGCCTGCGACGCCCCAGGCTCCCAGCGGCGCTCCGACGGCGACGGGGTAGAACGAGACGTTCGCCCCCCGCATCGCGCCTGTGACGATCGGCGCCTCGACCTCGTAGAGGCCGCGGAGGATACGCCGGTCGAGGTCACGCAACGACTGAGCTCCGCCCGCATCGACGCTGCCGAGGAGTAGCACGAGGAGTACGATCACCACTCGCCCTGCCGTCGTCCTCATCGTCCCTCGTCCCAGGTGATACGGATTCAGAGTGTTGATGTACGGATCCTAGTGTAGCCCGTCGTGGTGCGTGGTGCGTGATGGGCATGGACCATCGCTCCATCAGCTTTTTTTCGCATTACGCAGTACGCATCACATTCTCAGCCATCCGGACCTCGCCAAGCGTCAGCGGTATGATTCCACGCCTGCGCGCCGGCAGCATACCATCGCACGACGAAAAAAAGCCACCCCGACGCGTGCCGAGGTGGCTCGTTGAGACGTGAGCGCCGTCTACGCTTCCTCCGCCTCCTTCTCCTCCTCGGCCACACCGTTGGTGGCTTCCTGCGGCAGGGCGTCTTCGTCCAGCATGCCGAGAGCCACGCGCACCCGCGTCTTGATCAACTCGCGCATGTCGTCGTTCTCGCGGAGCCACTCCTTGATGGCCTCGCGCCCCTGGCCCACCGTGTCGCCGTCGTACGAGTACCACGACCCGCTCTTCTCGATGATGTCGTGCTCCACGCCCAGGTCCACCAGCTCGCCGACCGACGAGATGCCCTCGCCGTAGATGATGTCGAACTCGGCCTGCTTGAACGGCGGCGCGACCTTATTCTTCTTGATTCTCACGCGCGTCCGATTGCCGATCACGTCCGAGCCGTCCTTGACGGCCCCGATGCGGCGAATGTCCATGCGCACCGACGTGTAGAACTTGAGCGCCCGCCCGCCCGAGGTCGTCTCCGGCGAGCCGAACATGACGCCGATCTTCTCGCGGATCTGGTTGATGAAGATGACGATGGTCTTGGTCCGGTTGATGGTCCCGGCCAGCTTGCGAAGCGCCTGACTCATGAGGCGCGCCTGCAGGCCGACGTGGCTGTCGCCCATCTCGCCTTCGAGCTCAGCCTGCGGCACGAGGGCCGAGACCGAGTCGATCACGATGACGTCGAGCGCGCCGCTGCGCACCAGCATGTCGGTGATGTTGAGCGCCTGCTCGCCGGAGTCGGGCTGGGAGATGAGCAGGGTTTCCAGGTTCACGCCCAGTTGTTCGGCGTAGATCGGGTCGAGCGCGTGCTCGGCGTCGATGAAGGCGCAGGTGCCGCCCATCTGCTGCGCTTCCGCGATGATGTGCGTGGCGAGCGTGGTCTTTCCGGACGATTCGGGCCCGTAGATCTCGACGACGCGTCCGCGCGGGACGCCTCCGATGCCGAGGGCCGAGTCGAGGGCGAGCGAGCCGGTCGGAATCGACTCGACCTGTTGGACGGGCTCGTCGCCGAGGCGCATGATCGCGCCCTTGCCGAACTGCCGCTCGATGTGCTTGATGGCCAGATCCAGTGCCTTGCCTTTGGCAGCGTCGTTTTTTGCCATGATATGCGTCGTTGGTTGAGCGTTGGAATACTATCGCAGGTGTCAGCGAGGGGGAAGGTACGGACGTGCGGTGTCAGCCCCCTGTCACACGCGCTCTATTAGACACGCAGGCTCGCTAAACATAACGTCCGGGCCTCAGGCAAACGATGGCTTCGCCGGGATGGTCCGCCGGCTTCCTGGGCGTGGGAGCTTGGGCGTGTGGGAGGGCTGGCACGGTCGTTACGGCGGATGCTCACCCGTTCCCCCATTCTCCCGCTCTCCCTTTCTCCCATTCCCCCACTCTCCCGTTCTCCCTCCTCGCCCTTCCCTCATCCCTCCTCTATTCCCAGCAGTCGGCGGCGGACGAGGTCGAGCGCGACGGTGGTACTGAGCTGCTTGTTGAGGATGCGCTCGTCCGTGAAGTAGTAACACCGGGCGAACGTGCCCTCGGCGTCCGCATAGCCGATCCAGACGGTGCCGACGGGCTTGTCCGGCGTGCCCCCGGTCGGCCCGGCGATGCCGGTCGTCGAAATGCCGATCTCGGAGACGAGCGCCCGGCGGACGCCGCGCGCCATCTGCCGGGCGACGGTCTCGCTCACGGCGCCATCCCCGGTCAGGGCCTGCCGATCCACACCCAGCAGATCGACCTTGACGCTGTTGCAATACGCCACCACGCCGCCGCGCATGTACGTCGAGGCGCCCGGAACGTTGGTGATGCGATCTGCCATGAGGCCACCGGTGCAGCTCTCGGCCACGGCGATGCTGTACCCGCACTCCCGCAGCATCTGCCCGACGACGCCTTCGAGCAATGCCTCGCCCTCGCCGAAGATGTGCGCGCCAGCGTGCTCCCGGATGGCCTGCTCCAGCGCGTCGAGGCGCGCCTTTACGACGTCCTGATCCTCACCCGTCGCCGTCAGACGCAGGCGCACGCCGCTCGGGCCGGGCAGAAAAGCCAGGTGCTGGTCCGTCCCGAGCCGCTCGGTCAGGTCGCCGAGGGCTTCTTGCAGGTGGGATTCGCCGATGCCTGCCGTCAACAGCGTCCGGTGGCGGATCGCGTGCAGGTCGGCCCGTTCGCGCAGGCGCGGCTCGACCTCCTCGTAGAAGAGCGCTTTCATCTCCGGCGGCACGCCTGGCAGGACGACCAGTACGGTGCCCTCCCCCGGCGTGGCCCACAGGCCCGGCGCGAGGCCGACGGGATTGGGAAGCACGTCACAGCCCTCGGGCACCTGGGCGAGGCGTTGCGTGCGTTCCGGCGCCGTCTGCCCGCGTCGCGCAAACCGCGCTGTAATCCGCTCCAGGGTGAGCGGGTGCGTGGTGAAGCCGACGCCGAGGTAGTCGGCCACCGCATCGAGCGTCAGATCGTCGTGCGTCGGGCCGAGGCCGCCGGTGACGATCACGAGCGCCGACTGCGCCACGGCCTCCGACAGTGCGGCCTGGATCGCCTCGGCGTCGTCGCCCAGCGTGAGGACGCGTCCCACGTCGATGCCCAGCCCGTCGAGGTGCTCGCCGAGCCAGGCGGCGTTCGTGTTCACGACCTGCCCGATGAGCAGCTCATCGCCGATGCTGAGGATGGTAGCAGTCATGCCAAGGTGGGTCGGTGAACGAGCAGGTGGGCGGGCGCACGGGGACGGGGGAGGAAATGCCGCCGTCTTTCACGGGCCGGATGAGGGGAACAGGCAGGAATCAGGAGACATACGCGGCGGACCACGCCTGGGGGTCGTGCTGCCAGGCGTGGAGCTGCGCCAGCGCCTCCGAGGTCAGGTAGCCGTGCTCCTGCGCCGCCGCCAGCAGCGCGTCGAACGACGTCAGCACGTGCAGCGGCGCCTCCGCCTCCGCAAAGCCGGCCGCCGCCCGGGGAAAGCCGTACGAGAAGATCGCCAGCACTGCGACGACCTCGGCCCCGGCGTCCCGCAGCGCGTCGACGGCCTCCAGCGCCGAGCCGCCCGTCGAGATCAGGTCTTCCACGAGCACCACGCGCTGCCCGGCCTCCACCCGCCCTTCGATCTGGTTGCCGCGCCCGTGGGTCTTCGGTTTCGAGCGCACGTACGCCATCGGCAGGTCGAGTCGGTCGGCCAGCCACGCGGCGTGCGGGATGCCCGCCGTGGCCGTGCCTGCCACAACGTCAGGATGCAGCTGCTGCTCCGCCACGCAGGCCGCGAAGCCATCCGTAATCAGGCGCCGCACCTCCGGGTGCGCCAGCGTCAGGCGATTGTCGCAGTAGATAGGCGCGCGCAGGCCCGAGGTCCACGTAAACGGATCGTCGGGCGCGAGCGCGACGGCGCCGATGTCGAGCAGCGCCTCCGCGAGGCGGCGAGCGAGCGGGTCAGCCATGATCGGACGACTGAAAGACAAGAACGCGAGCGCGACGGCGAGGTAGCCTGAGGAAATCAGGCCGGTGAGACCGTCTCCTGGTTAAAGAAATACCAGACGCCGGTAAAGACCGTCAGGGCGACGACGCCCATCAGGACGATGAAGGGGATGAGGCTGTCGAGCAG
>JAAAOL010000524.1 GCA_009908885.1 Bacteroidota bacterium
ATCCGGCCTCGCGGGGCTACGTCATACCACCATGGTTCAGCCGGATTTGGTATGATGCGTGATGCGTGTTGCGTTACACGGCATCGCAGCACTCTCCCTCTCCCACGCTCCCACATCTCACGCGCCCACACGCGATCCACGATGCGGACACCGCCCATCGCAAACGGGATGACCGTTCGACCGTGCCTGGTGGCGGCTACTCTTCCACGTAGACGCTCACGTCGTCGTCCGCTGCCACGGTCACGCGCTCTTTGTGCTTGGTGGGAATGACGCGGCCCACGTAATCCGGCTGGATGGGATACTCGCGGTGCCCCCGGTCGATGAGGACGGCGAGCTGGATGGAGCGGGGACGCCCGTATTGCACGATGGCGTCGAGCGCGGCGCGGGCGGTGCGGCCCGTAAAGAGCACGTCGTCGACGAGGATGACGTCGCGGTCGGTCACGTCGGGCGCATCCTCAGGGAGCGAGGGCGTCGGGGCCGAGCGGTCGCGGTCGTCGCGGAAGGGGGTGACGTCCAGGTCGTGCACGGCGGGCGCATCGCCTTCCACCTGCTCGATCTCGCGCGCGAGCGCCCGGGCGAGGGCCGCCCCCCGGCGCAGAATGCCGAAGACGACGACGTTCTCTGCCCCCCGGTTGCGCTCCACGACCTCATGGGCCAGGCGGCTCAGGATGCGCTGCGTGCGCTCGGCGGGGATGATGAGGGTGCTCATTTCGGATGTTCGAGGGACGATGGATGAGGTTCGATCTGGGCGTTCTGTTTAGCGCAAGCGCCCCCCGACATCGAAAATCCACGATCCGAAATCGACCGTCACGTCACTGGAACATGGCCTTGATACTGCCCCAGGTGCGGCGCACCGCCGTGGGCGTGTAGTTGACCTGCCGCTGGGTGACTTGCTCCTGGGTGCCGTTCGTGTACACCGCGATCAGCTTGTAGTCCACCTGCTCGGACGCCGCCTTGTACACCTCATCATCCACGTACCGATACGTCACGTTCGCTCCACGCGCCGTCACCTCGGTAATGGGCGCGAACTGCTGGCTGTACGAGGTCTTGCGGTGCAGCTCGTAGGCGCGCACATCTTCTTCCACGCGCGTCTGCCACGTAATGACGAAGTCGTTGTCCTGCACCTCCACCCGGAAGAAGTCGAGTTGCACGCTAGCGGCCGTGGCCCCTAGCAGGAGGAGGACAAAGAGAAGAAGTGAAAGTCGCTTCATCGACGATGAGCGGCGCAGTATTTCGGAAAACCGTGATAAGATAGGAATTCGGACGGTCTATCTAAAGGGGTTGCAGCGCCTACCGGTATCTATACACAGTTTTCGCGCACGATGATGAACGGCGGGCTCACGCTGCGCCATTTTCTTCCGCTGCCGAGCGGTTCGGGCAGGGGTCGCGCAGGCAGTGGCCGTAGAGGTTGAGCGAGTGGTGCTTGATCTCGAACTGGTAGATGTCCGCCACCATCTCCTGGATGCTCTGGATGCGCGGGTCGCAGAACTCCATCAGCTCGTTGCAGTCCAGGCAGATGAGGTGGTCGTGTTGCCAGTAGCTATAAGCGCGCTCGTACTTCGCCTGATTCTTGCCGAACTGGTGGCGCACCACGAGTTCGCACTCCAGCAGCAGATCGAGCGTGTTGTAGACGGTGGCGCGGCTGACGCGGTTGCCGCCCTGCTTCAGGCGGATGTAGAGCTCGTCGGCGTCGACGTGGTCAGGCGTCGCGTAGACTTCGTCCAGCACCATGAACCGCTCCGGGGTCTGGCGGAGGCCGCGCTTCTTGAGAAAGGCGCGGAAGATGGCGTGGACTTCGTCGATCTGTTGTTGCGGAAGGGTGGACATGAAGACTGCGTGCCGAGATCGAGCGGGATGGAAGCGAACACCGGACGTAACGGAGAGCCTGCGGTCAGGGCCGGTCGTGCCGTTGCCTGCCTCCTTCCATACGTCCGAGGCTCACGGTAGATTCCGGTCAGGCGGTGTGGGCAGGCCCAGATGCTGCACGTCGTCCCAGATGCGGGTGTGGATGGCCTCCACGGCGCGAGCGCCATCGAGGCGGACGAAGCGCTCCGACTCCTCCGCGGCCAGCGCCCGGTAGGCGTCGGTCACGCGCGTGTAGAAGTCGTCGCTGGAGGTTTCCATGCGGTCGGCGGGCGGCGCGCCCGTCTCCGAGCGTCGGGCCGCCGCCGTCACCGGGTCCACGTCGATGAGATAGGTGCGGTCCGGCACCAGCTCCTGCACGACGCGCTGGTTGAAGGCGCGCAGCCATGCGGCGTCGGCCACCTGGCGCCCGGCGCCCTGATACGCCATGGTGGAGTCATAGAAGCGGTCGCAGATCACGATGCGGCCCTCTTCCAGAGCCGGCTGGACCCGCTCGATGACCAGCTGGGCGCGGGCGGCGGAGAAGAGCAGCAGCTCGGGCATCGGGTCGATGCGCAGATCCGGATCGAGCAGCACCGTGCGGAGGCGCTCGGACAGGTCGGTGCCGCCCGGCTCGCGCACCAGCAGCGTGCGGTGCCCCTCTGCCTGGAGCCGCTCCACCAGCAGCCGGGCCTGGGTGCTCTTACCACTGCCGTCGATGCCTTCAAACGTGAGGAGCATGGTCGATACGGTACGTAGCGGATAGGACGAATGGACGAAAGGCCGTGCGCGCAAGGTACGGACGAACGGCGACACGCGCCGAGGGACCGGGGCTGTGCCGGGCGGCGTACGGGCGCAGTGGCGGTTTCTGGCGCCCTTTTCACACTCCGCCGAATCCCGCCCGCCGGGACTGGAGTATAGAACGTGCTCAAATGCTCATCTTGCATCTGGCGCACCCCCCGTTTATACTACGCCAACCACTGTTCGAGGCCGTCGAGGCCGGGGTGACGCGCCCCCACCGGCACGTCCCCGCTGCCATCACCAATCGGCGCTGACCAAGCATGTTCGAGTTTGAATTCGACGACTTCGATGACGCGGCGGATGAAGGCCGCCTGAACGATCTCATCGCCGCGTACGAGCGCCAGGACGGCTCCGGCTACTTCGACTCCGAGGCGCTCGAAGACATCGCCACCTTCTACTTCGAACGCGGGCGCCTGACGGATGCCCTCGCCGCCATCGACCGGCTGATCGAGATGCAGCCGTACTCCTCCGATGCCTGGATGCGGCGCGGCGTGCTGCTCAATAACCTGGGCCGCCACGAAGAGGCGCTGGAGGCCTACGACAAGGCGTTGCAGCTCAACCCGGCGGACACCGAGTCCATCGTCAACCGGGGCATCACGCTGGACAGCCTGGGCCGCTCGGACGAGGCGCTGGAGGCGTACGAGCAGGCCCTGACGTACGACCCGCTCAACGAAGAAGCCCTCTTCAACCGGGGCGTAACGCTGGAGCGGGCCGACCACCTGGAAGCCGCCGTCGCCGCGTTCGAGGACTGCGTCGAGCGCAACCCGGATCACCCGGAGGCCTGGTACGAGCTGGGCTACTGCTACGACCGCCTCGAAGAGAACAGCCGTAGCCTCGAATGCTACGACCGCCACATCGACCTCGACCCGTACTCGCACGACGCGTGGTACAACCGGGGTATCGTCCTCAACCGGATGGGCCGCTACGAGGAGGCCGTCGAGAGCTACGAGATGGCCCTCGCCATCCACGACGAGTTCGCCTCGGCCTACTACAACCGGGGCAACGCGCTGGCCAACCTGGGCCGCCTGCCGAAGGCCGTCGAGAGTTACGAGCAGGTCATCAAGCTGGAAGGCGGAGACGCCGCCACGTTTTACAACATCGCGCTCGCGCACGAGGACCTGCGGGAGTACGACGACGCCATCCACTACTTCCGCAAGGCGCTGGCCGAGGAGGAGCTGTATGCCGAGGCCTGGTACGGCCTGGGCTGCTGCTATGACGCGCAGGAGCGCTTCGCGGACGCCCTCCGCTGCTTCATCCGCGCCGTCGAGATCCGCCCGGAGACCGCCGAGTTCTGGTACGCCAAGGCGGACTGTGAATACAACCTGGGCGCGCTGGCCGAGGCGCTCGTCTCCTACAGCACGGTCGTCCAGCTCAGCGCCGACAACCGCGAGGCCTGGCTCGACCTGGCCGAAACGCTCCTGGAAGCCCACCGCTTCGAGGAAGCCGTCGCCTCGTACGAGCATGCCATCTCGCTCCAGCCGGATGCCGCCGAGCCTTACCTCCAACAGGCCAAGGCGCTGATGGCGCTGGGCCGCCCGGACGAAGGCATCCACTCGCTCCAGAAGGCCTTCCGCCTGGACCCGAAGGCGAAGGAGACGTTTCCCAAGCTGCACCCCGACCTCTATCGCAACGCGCAGGTGCGGCGGCGCCTGAATCTGTAGCCCGCCGCGACCGTCTTTCGCTTCCGAGGGCAGGCCACCGCGTCTGCCCTTTTTTATGGCATCCTCCCATCCCCACTGCCCGACGCCCTCCATGCCCTCGACCCGACGCACCATCACGCATTACGCGCAGGGCCTGCTGATGGGCGGGGCCGACATCATCCCCGGCGTCAGCGGCGGCACCATGGCGCTCATCGTCGGCATCTACGAGGCCCTGATCGGCGCGCTGAGCCACCTGTACGCGGCGGCGCTGGCCTTCGTGCGGCTCGACACGACGGAGGCACACCAGCACGTCCGGCAGGTCGAGTGGCAGCTTCTGATCCCGCTCGGACTGGGCATCGTGACGGCGCTGCTGGTCGGCGCGCGGGTGATTCCGGGGCTGCTCGAACAGTATCCGATGCAGTGCCGTGGGCTCTTCTTCGGCCTCATCGCCGGGTCGCTGGCGATTCCGTGGCAGCGCATCCGGCAGCGGCGATCCTCGCATATCGCTATCGGCCTTGGCGCGGCGGTGCTGGCGTTCGTCCTCGTGGGCCTGCCGCCCAGCACCATCACCGCACCGTCGCTGCTGTACGTGTTCGCGGCGGCGGCGGTCGCCATCTGCGCGATGATTCTGCCGGGCGTGAGCGGCGCCTTCCTGCTGCTGGTCCTCGGCATCTACGAGGCGACCCTGACGGCGGTCAACGAGCGCGACCTCCTGTTCGTGCTCGTCTTTATGCTCGGCGCGGGCACCGGCCTGGGGCTGTTCTCCACGCTGCTCAACTACCTGCTCCAGCACCGCCACGACGCCACGATGGCCGCGCTCGTCGGGCTGATGGCGGGCTCGCTGCGGGCGCTGTGGCCGTGGCTGGCGGAGGACCGCAGTCTCCACCTCCCCGCCACGGGCGACCCCGTCGGAAGCGTGATCGTGCTCGGCGTCCTCGGATTCGTCTTCGTCACCGCCCTCGCCTGGTTCGGCCGCCGCAGCCTGTCGAGTAGCGTCACGGTGGAGTCGTAAGCGCCCGCCCGTCAGCGACGGACCGTCAGCAGGTGCGCCGCGTGGGCCCCGGCCGTCGTGGTCAGGCGCGCCACGTAGACGCCGCTCGGAAGCGATCGCGCCTCCAGCGTCGTGGCGTGCAC
>JAAAOL010000241.1 GCA_009908885.1 Bacteroidota bacterium
CAGCCTCGTCCACGAGGCCCACTCCAACCTGGGCGACAGAGCCGTCAACCAGCTCCAGAAGGTCCGTAGTAACCGGGACTTCGTCAGGTACCTCCGTGGCCTCTCACAGCGGTGCGGCGACTGCAAGACGCCCCCGGTGTTCCTTCAGATATTCGCACGCTCTCGCGTACAGCCAGGGTCTAACGTATCGAAGGCGTATGGACCGGCCATCATAGAGGCCTGGAAGAACTCACCAAGTTATCAGTCCTCTGAGGATGACGGCGATGAGGCCCCTCCCGAAGGAGAACCACCTGACGGTGATGGCCCTGGGGATGAGGACCCGCCAGACGAGGATCCCCCGGATGACGGCGGCGGCGACACCCCTCCGGATGATGGCGGAGAAGAAGACCCCTGTGAGTCGCCGCTCGAATGCCTCAGCTGGTGGGGAGAGCACATCGGCCCCTGCGACAGCGATAACGGCGGACTGCCGGAAACGTCGTTCCCCGACGAGAGCGGCGATGAAGGAGGTGACGGGGGCGAAACGATCGGAGAGACCCTCGGCGACATCCTCGGGTTCTGACATGGCTCGCTCGCTCTCAGAGACAAGGTGGAGGGCGTTCTGCTACCTCCACCTTGTCTTTTTCCTTCTTTATCCTGCCACCACGGGCGCAACCCCGTCCCCGGACGAGCCCCTTGCCCTGCGGTTCGCGCGGATCGAGACCCATGCGCGTGCGCTCTTCGAGCGTGTCGACCACATGGCCCCCTGGCCGGTCTTCTTTCCGTCCGTGGCGACCCATCGCCTCCTGGCGTGTGGGCGGTCGTGCTCCTCCCCAGACGCCACCACCTCGTACGTGGCGGCCTGGTTCGATGGTACGATGGCCGAGGGCGACCTCCGTCGCCTGCACCGTGGGGAACTGCTCGCTCGGGCGGCCGACCTCGGGCTCTCCCTGGAAACGACGATCTCGTTTACGTCCGGCACTTCCACGACGGTAGGCAGCCTGCTACAGGAGGCACGACGCACCATCGGCGTACCTCCGCCAGCGCCCTGGAATGCCCGTGAGGCGAAGAAAGGCCCCGAGTACGGCTGGCTGCTACAGGCGTTCTGCACGTATCTCGGGCCGACGGCCCCTCTGAACGACACGTGGACCGTCGAAGACTTGATCGCAGGTATCACCACGCAGGGGGTCAATACCCGTACGGAAGCCGGTACCCATGAACTGGAAGGGCTGGCTACCTGCCTGCATCTGCAGACTGCGTCAGCACCAGCGGGACCGTCGCCCGCGTATGCCGCACTCGCCGAGACCCTCTCCGCACGCCTTCAGGACGACCTCGACCGGATGACGGTAGAGGGCCAGTTGTATGCGGAGGCTACGAATTTCAGCCGATGTCCAGGGAACAGCAGCCGCTGCGACCTGCTGACCGCGATCATCAAGCAGGCACACTTTTTCGAGTGGGCGCCGCTCGTTCCCGGGTTCTCCGTCGACGGGCGCGTGCAGCAAGCCCTCGCACGCCTGGACGCCCTTCTCGAACAGGCCCACCTGCAGATCGACGAGGCCTGGATCGACCAGCATGGAGTGCGCGCCGCCCTGGTCCTCGCAGCCACGTCACATACCCTCCATGCCCTGGGGCGGCTCCGCACCACGCAGTACCTCCCCCGCCATTCAACCCCTTCGCTACCCGACTCTTCCGATTCCCCATGACCTCCCGGTACCATCCTATCGTGCCCATGCCCGTCCATCTCCTCCTGTGCATCACCTGCGCGGCGCTGCTGCTCCTGCCCGGCTGCTCCATGGCCCAGCCGTCGGACGACGACGCGGTGACGGTCGACCGCGAAGTGATGCAGCGCTACCAGATCGACCAGGCCGCGCATCCCGAGGCCGTCTGCAACGACGGCACGACGCCGGTCTTCTACCACCGTCCCGGCGTGGGAGCCGGCGCCGACAGGTGGGTCATCTGGTTCAAGGGCGGCGGCTCCTGCTGGGACGCCGCGACGTGCGCCGAGCGGGGCCCGAGCCTGACGAGCGGCGCGCACTGGATGCAGGAGCGCCTGCGCGTGCTCCGGCCCAAGGGCAACGAGGACTCTGCCGATGGCAAGGCGGGCGGCATTCTGGACCCGGACCCGGCTGTCAACCCGGACTTCCACGACTGGAACCACGTCTACCTGGTCTACTGCACCTCCGATCACTGGGCCGGCACGGCGACGCGCGAGATCGGCGGGCGCACGTTCGCCTTCCACGGCCATCACGTCGTCGATGCGATGTTCGACGCGCTGCAGGATGCGGACATCCTCGACGGGCCGACCCTGGCAGAGGCGACGCAGATCCTGCTGACGGGCTCCTCCGCCGGAGCCAACGGCCTGCGCAACAACCTGGACCGATTGGCTGACCAGCTCGCCTTCGCCGACGTACGAGGCGTCGCCGATGCTGCCCTGATTCCTCGCGAGGCGCCGGAATTCGAGGAGATGGACGCGGCGACGCAGCAGCAACGGTACGCCCTGTGGCAGCCCCAGCTGGACGCCTCCTGCGTAGCCGCGACGCCCGAGGCGCCCGAATTGTGCCAGCGGGGCGTGCACCTCCTCGAACACGACCACCTCAGCACGCCCCTCTTCCACCATCAAGACCAGCGCGATTTCAAGTACCTCGAACCGCTCGACCGGAACGACCCCGATGACCGGCGCCTCGTGCGCGAGACCGCTGCCGCCATCCGCGACCTGCTCGCTACGCAGTCCGGCGCGTTCAGCCCGAACGCGGGCTTCCACATTATCCTCAACGATCCCCGCTTCAACCGGCTGACGGTGAACGGCCACACGATGGCCGAGGTGTTGGGCAACTGGACCTTCGCCCGGCCCGGCCCGACGAACGTCATCGAAGACGACGCGTCCGACACGGCGACCGATGGCTCATGCAGCGAGACGTCGCCCGCAGCCTGCCACTACCGGCCCGCGGCGACCTACGCGACCGGCCTCGACACGGTCACGGTCATCGACACCGAGCGTGCCGCGGGACCGCGACGCATCCCGCTGGCGATCCGGTATCCGAAGGACGCCGAGGGGCCGCGTCCGGTCGTCCTCTGGTCGCACGGCGGGGCGAGAGGCCACCGGAATCCCGTGAGTAGCGGCGCGGAGTGGGGCGAGGTGTTCGCCCGAGCCGGCTATGTGTCGGTCCATCTCGCCCACCGGCCGCGCGACCGGGCCAGCCGGGAGGCGCTGTGCCGCCACCTCGGTGCGGCGACGCAGGCGGACTGCCAGACCTTCAAGTACCTGAACTACGACCGCCCGCACGACGTCCGCCGCGTGCTGGACTACCTGGAGGAGATTGCCAAGCGTCCTCCCTTTCAGCACCGCCTGGACCTGGATCGCATCGCCATGGCCGGACACTCGGCGGGCGCGGGCGCGACGATGATGCTGGCCGGAGCCGAACGGACGTACTTCGGCACGCCAACGGTGCTGGACGACGCGCGCCTGCGCGCCTTCCTGGCGTTCTCGCCGCAGGGGCCGGGCGAGGAGCAGTTTCACGAGCAGTCCTGGGACCACATCGACCGGCCAATGCTGCTGGCCACGGGCGCGGGCGACGTCACCTCCGGCAGCACCCCCGAGAACCGCCGCGCCCCCTTCACGCTGATGCCGCCCGGCGACAAGTACCTGCTCTACCTGGACCACCCTGGCGCGCGGCATACGCTGTTCAACCTCAAAGATCGGCAGTGCCTGGACGATGCCGCGCCGACCACCTGCCGGGTCATGCTGGACGGCCTCCGCACCACGGCGCTGGCCTTCCTCGACGCCTACCTGCTGGACCGGCCTGCGGCGCACACCTGGCTGGCCTCCCGGCAGATCACGACGGGCACCACCGGCATCGCCGAATGGCGGCAGCGATGAGCCTTTTCTGCCAGACTATTTCGGCGGTCGCTGGCATAGCGTATACTGTTGTTCCGCAAACACCTCGTACCTCAACCCTCACACTGGAGACTGCGTCATGAACACCCCTGACAACACCCTCGACCAGCCGACCATCATCACCTCCGACGACGGCGACGCCGTCGATCTCGGAGGACTCGGCGTGCACTGGAAGATCAGCGGCGGCGACACCGGCGAGCGCTTCGCCGTGGTACACCATCCGATTGCGCCCCGCTCGCTGGCGGCCCCGCTGCACTACCATCACAACGAGGACGAATACTCCTTCGTGCTGGAAGGCACCCTCGGCGCCCTGCTCGGCGACGAGGTGGTCGAGGCCGGACCGGGCACGTGGGTGTTCAAGCCGCGCCATCAGTGGCATACGTTCTGGAACGCGGGCGACACGCCGTGCCACATCATCGAGGTCATCTCGCCAGCGGGCTTCGAGACCTTCTTTCGGGAGATGGGCGAGACCCGGGGCGACATGGAACGCATCGCACAGGTCTGCGCAAAGTACGAGCTAGAGATGGACTTCGAGAGCGTCCCGGGATTGTGCGAGCGGTTCGGTCTGACCCTTCCGCAGATGTAGGGGAGACTGGGTGAAGGTGACGCACGGCTATCGCTTCAGCAGCCTGACGAATCCAGCCTGCTCGAAGTGATGATCGGTCGTGAGTACGTCGGAGATGCCGCGCTGCCTCATGATGATGAAGCTCGAACAGTCCACGAGACTCCACACTTTGTCGGGCCTGTCTCCCAGCAAGCGCCACGCCTGATGGTCCGTTTCCCGGTCCACGTGGACGACGTCGACAGAGGGTGACGCCTTCACGGCATCGACCAGACGAATCACTTGCGGTCGCGGAATGCGTAGCGGGCTGGTCAGCAGAGCCACCAGTTCCGTGATGACGTAATTGCTGGTGATAAACTGCCGATCATCGCGTCTCCCGCTTCGGTAGATGTCAGCGGCACGTGCATGGAAAGCCTGAGAGGCATCCACCAGATGCCCCCATCCGGCGGTATCCACGAATATCTCAGCCATCCTCACGCGTCAAAGAATCGTCAGGCGAAAGGTCGTTGCTCAACGTCCCACCGAGGTACTGGTCATGCTGATCCGCCCATGCTGTTCCCTCACTATCCAGGGCGCCAATATACGCATCCAGAGGATCCTCCTCTTCACCGTGCGCCTCGTGCGCAGACAAAAAATGCCGCACGAGGTCATACAGCGCTTCGAGGTGTTCCTCCGGCACCTGATCGATCGCCGATTTAATCTGCTCTTTCGTCGTCATGACGCTCACCTCATCTGGTTGCACGAGGTACCTTACGTCTGAATTACGCCGGGGTTGAAGCGCGGCATCTCGGGGTTGCAGTTGGCCATCTCCAGGCCCCGGCTGAGCCAGCGGCGCGTTTCGGTGGGATCGATGATGGCATCCACCCAGAGACGGGCGGCGGCGTAGTAGGGCGTCGTCTGCCGCTCGTAGCGATCCTCGATGGTCTGGAGTAGCTCGTCGCGGTCGGCGTCGGTGATTTCCTTGCCCTGTTTCTCCAG
>JAAAOL010000014.1 GCA_009908885.1 Bacteroidota bacterium
CGGCCCCTGACCGCCCAGGTGCTGGCTCGCCGCCGGAACAGGCTCCACCGTGTCTTCACATTGTTTAAGAACTTTCGTTAACCAATCAGGTTAACAATTGTGCACAACTTGTGGATATCTCATTTCGCACCAACAAGCTTCAGAAGCAGCTCACCAGCGACAAGAAGCGCCGCAAGACCTATGGTACGGAGTGCGCGAAGAAGCTCAAGCGGCGGCTCGACGACCTCCATGCTGCCACCTGTCTGGACGACGTCCGCCCGCCCTTTCCGGGGCGCTGTCACGAGCTGAAGGGCGACCGGCAGGGCGTCCTCGCGATGGACGCGAAGCATCCCTACCGCCTCCTGTTCGAGCCCGCGCACGACCCGATTCCCACGAAGAACGACGGCGGCCTGGACTGGAGCGAGGTCACCGCCATCACCATCATCGACGTCGAGGACTATCATGGGTAAGACGATTCAGAACGAATACGCGCCCGCTACGGTCACACCTCCTGGCGGAACGCTGCGCGACCTGCTCGACGAACAGGGGATGTCGCAGGCGGAGCTGGCCGAACGGATGGGCCGCTCGACGAAGTTCATCAGCAATCTGGTAAACGGCAAAGCGCCCCTCTCGCAGGACGTAGCGCTCGAACTGGAGCGCGTGCTCGGCGTCCCGGCCCGCTTCTGGAACCGGCGTGAACAGCAGTACCGCGAATCGATGGCCCGCCAGGCCGAGCGCAATCGTCTGAAAGGATTCGTTGGCTGGATGCAGAGGCACATCCCCGTGGAGGACATGACGAAATGGGGCTGGATCGAGGACTGCGATGAGGCGGTGGATCAGGTCGATGCCGTGCTGGACTACTTCGGCGTGACCTCGCCCGATGAGTGGAACAGCATCTGGATGAACCCCGAGACGAAGGCGGCCTTTCGGAAGACCCTCGCGTTTGCCAGCGAGCCTGGCGCGGTGGCCGCCTGGCTGCGCTATGGCGAGCTAGAAGCCCACCGGCGCGACGTGGCCCCGTTCGACAAGCAGGCCTTCAAAGACGCCCTTGCCGAGATCCGGGCGCTCACGACGCAGCCGCCACAGGACTTCGAACCCGCCCTGCTCGCGCGGTGCCAGGAGGCCGGGGTAGCCCTCGTGCTCACGCCGCAGGTGGAAGGGGCCAAGATCTCGGGCGCGACGCGCTGGCTGAGTCCCGACCTTGCGCTCATCCAGATGAGCCTGCGGTACAAGACGAACGACCACTTCTGGTTCACCTTCTTTCACGAGGCGGGCCACATCCTCCTGCACGGCAAGCGGGACGTGTTCCTCGAAGGTGCCGACGAGGAGGTGGCTCAGGACAAGGAGACGGAAGCCGATGCCTTTGCCGCAGACCTGCTGATCCCGCGCGCCGCGTACGAGGCGTTCGTGCACGCGGGCGACTTCAGCTGGGGCACCGTGTGCGCCTTCGCAAAAGCGCAGGGCCTCGATCCGGGCATCGTCGTAGGCCGACTCCAGCACGACGAATACGTGCCCTGGGAGTCCGGGCTCAACAAACTGAAGCAGCGGTTTCGGTGGAAGGAGAAGAAGGACGCATGATCGACTCCGAGCGCTTCGTCGTGGATGCCGTGCAGGCCCGCCACGACTGGGCCGGGCACTTCATTGTCATCGACACTTCATTGTCATCGAGCAGAACCGCATACGCATGCGACCATTACCGAAGTCATAATACCGGAATGACACTGTGATTAGGAATCCCAGCGTTGCAATACATGACTGAATCAGAGAACACGAATCAAGCATCAGCAATCAAAGGCTTCGCTGCATCAACCAAGTTCAGGTGGCCTCTTGTAAAGAATGGCGAAGTGGTGTCTTTGCACTACGGAAAATCGCTCGTAGAGGACGAACGGCGACCCGGTAGCGTGCCTGTATACGGCACAAACGGAATCACCGGCTGGCATGATGAAGCTCTTGCCGACGGGCCGACGGTTGTTTTGGGTAGAAAGGGCATGGGCAATCTGGGAGTCGAATGGTGCGAGGATTCTTTCTGGGTGATCGATACGGCCTACTACACGACTTTCGATCATTCGCACATATTGCCGCGCTTTTTTTACTACTTCACAGATTACACCGGGCTTAATCATTTAAAGGTTGGAACGTCCAATCCCAGTCTCCAACGCGATGTGTTCTCTGAACAACTCATCCCGTTGCCCCCGCTCCCCATCCAGCGCCGCATCGCCGACATCCTGGGCGCGCTGGACGACAAGATCGAACTGAACCGCCAGATGAACGAGACGCTGGAGGCGATGGCGCAGGCGCTCTACCAGCACTGGTTCGTGGACTTCGGGCCGTTCCAGGACGGCGCGTTCGTGGACAGCGAGCTGGGGCCGATTCCAGAGGGGTGGACGACACTTCCGCTAGACGAGGTCGCCAACTTCCTCAACGGTACAGCTTGGGGGCGATACAAACCAGAGAGTGATGATGAAGCCACACTACAGGTCATCAAGATTCGTGAACTGCGTGGTGGCTTTGATGAGAAGTCAGATCTAGTCAGCGAGAAGCAGATCCCCGACAAGTACGTTGTCCGCGACGGGGACGTGATCTTTTCGTGGTCTGGAAGCCTGCTGCTTCGCTTGTGGAGCCACGGTCGAGGTGCATTGAATCAGCACCTGTTCAAGGTGACGTCTGAGCGATTTCCTAAGTGGTTTTACTACCAGGGTATCAGGCATCACATCGAGCGCTTCCGTCGCATCGCTGAAGGCAAGGCCACAACGATGGGCCACATCAAGCGCAGCCACCTCTCGGAGTCGCAAGTTGCTGTACCACCCACAGACGTGATGCGAGAGATTCACGCCCACATGGAGCCACTGATGAGCCTTCGGATTGCCAACATGCTAGAAGCGCGCACCCTGGCTGAAACCCGCGACTACCTGCTGCCTAAGCTCATCTCAGGCGAAATTCCCGTAGACGCCGCCGAGGAGCAGGCGGGGGTGGCGGCATGAGCATCGCCAGCAAGTTCGGCTCCGCTCGTACTGACGTACGGCTGTCACCCATCTTTTAGTACGTTGACGCCATCGACCGTATCGTACCAACAGAAAGACGGCAGGTGGCATGGTTACCATCCACATCGGCCCCGACGAACGCACGCTAGACGACCGATACGAACCCTGGGTGACGCAGCAGATCACGCGTCGGCGGCAGGCTGGGCAGTCGGTCTGCGTGCGCGTCACTATCAAGGACGGCGACGTTCGGTTTACCCTCACCACGCCGGACTGTCCTTCGACGGGCGGCGGCGGCTTTTCGCCCAACAGGCGGGAGCAGCAGATCATCGACATCTGGAACCGCCACGACCTCGGCGAGGGCGACCTGGCACCGGGACAGGTGATCGCCTTCTTGAAGCAGCTGGAGGGGATCGTGTAGCCGCCGCGCGGCGGTCTGGCCGCTCCTGACGGGAGGATGGGGCCCGGCGGCGCACAGAAACCCGCTGCCGGGACGGGCCGTCAAATATGTTCGAGAGTCACCGATTTCGGAGAACGTCATGTTGTATCAAGTCCAGTTGAACACGCTTGCCCACCTCGATGAAGAGGAGAGGAAAGAGGCGTTAGCCACCCTGGTCGAGCACACACGCACGGCCAATGGCGGGGCGACGGCGTACCTGCGAAGCCGGATCAAGGCGTTCGAGCTCCGCTACGAAATGACCTCCGACGAACTCCTGGAGCGACTGGCCGAGGGCACGCAAAAGGAAACCGCCGAGATCGCCGAGTGGCTGTTCCTGCTGGATGCCCTGGAGGGGGGCCGTGAGTAAGCACGCGCCCAACCTGTTTTCTCGCTACGAGTCCATCCATGAAACCGTCATGGCGCAGATGCGCCGGGGCGGTTTCGTCGTTTCCGACGCGCTTGTCTTTACGCCTCTGCCGAAGGCTATTCTGCTAGAGGGCACCATCGACTGTCAAGGGCAGATCCGCATCGACGTGCGGAAGCGTCTCGACGTGCTGGACGACCGGGGCGACGACCCGCTCGTCCAGACGATCTTCTACTCGTACAACGTGGCGCTGGCCGGTCGAGGCACTATCTTCCGCTATGACAGTCCCCATCAAAATCATCGGCGGTTTCACCACGTTCATCGCTACGACGTGCTCTCGGACGACACCGAGGGCACGGTGGAGCGCGTGCCAGAGGACGACTGGCCCACGCTGGGCGAGGTCATTCTGGAGGCCCAGGACTGGTACTACGAGCACTACGACGCCCTGCAATCCCCGTAACGACGCCGCTGCCGTCCCGCTTGCGCCCGCCCTGGTACAGACGTATCCTGTAGTGACCTAGCGAGCGTATGTTGCGTAGCTGCCATGCCCGAGCCCCCACAACCCGCTACTTACGACGACGATCAAGGCGTTAATGAGCTGAGCGAGAGCCAGTTTGAGGCGACGACGGTGCGCCGCCTGCGCCTCCAGGGCTACGTGCACAAGAGCGGGGCCGCGCTGCGCGGCGATGGATTCGGGCCGCGCGACGTGGTGCACACCGAGACGCTGCGCGCGGTGTTAGCGAAGCAGTATCCCCACCTGGACGACCAGGCCCTCGCCGCCGCCACGTCCCGCCTCGCCAGCCCCGACGGCGTCGACCTGATGCAGCGCAACCGCCGCTTCCACCAGATGATGACGCGCGGCATCGAGGTGCCCTACGAGCGCCCCGACGGCAGCACGGCCCACGAGCACGTCTACCCGATCCAGTGGGACGACCCCGAGGCCAACCGCTTCTGGGTCGTCCAGCAGCTCGCCGTCGAAGGGCGCAGCCCGCGTCGCCCCGACCTCGTCGTCTACGTCAACGGCCTGCCCCTCGTCGTCGTCGAACTGAAGAACCCCTACGACGAAGACGCTGACGTCGTAGACGCCTACAAGCAGCTGGAGAACTACCAGCTCGACGTCCCGCAGCTCTTCGACCACAACGCCTTCTGCGTCATCTCGGACGGCGTAGACACGCGCTGCGGCCCGCACAGCGCCGCGCTGGAGTGGTTCAGTCCCTGGAAGAGCATCGACGGGCGCACCGTCGAGGACGCCGCCACGGGCTCGATGAAGACGCTCGTGGAAGGCCTCTTCCCGAAGGCGCGGCTGTTGGAGTACATCCGCCACTTCATCGTCCACGAGCAGGCGGGCGGCGGCATCGTCAAGAAGGCGGCGCGCTACCACCAGTACTTCGGCGTCCGCTTCGCCGTCGAGCGGGCCGAGCGGGCCGTCGCGCCCGAGGGCGACCGCAAGATCGGCGTCATCTGGCACACGCAGGGCTCGGGCAAGAGCCTGTCGATGGTCTTCTTCGTCGGCATCCTGCGGCAGCACCTGGGCAACCCGACCATCGTGGTCGAGGTCGACCGCAACGACCTGGACGAACAGCTCTACGACAGCTTCGTCGCCGC
>JAAAOL010000225.1 GCA_009908885.1 Bacteroidota bacterium
AGATGGGGACGGAGGAGGCACGGAGCAAGATACTACGACCGGACCGAGCCGGCGTTCGCCCCTCGGCCACAACTGCCAGCGGGCCGAAGCGTGCAGCAGCGCTTCGGCCCGCGGTTCGTGCCTAATCTGACGGAACGGCTATTTCACGAGGTGCATGAGCCGCGTCTGCTCCTGCCCGCCGGTGACGAGGCGGTACAGATAGAGACCGCTCGCCAGCCCGTCACCGTCGAACGTGACGGTGTGCGTCCCTGCCGCGCGCGGACCGTCCACCAGCGTGGCGACACGGCGTCCCAGCACGTCGAACACGGCGAGTTCGACCGGCCCCGTCGCATCCAGCGAGTAGCGGATCGTCGTCGCCGGGTTGAACGGATTCGGATAGTTCTGCTGAAGGGCGAACCGACCGGGGACGCCGGGCGCCTCCCGATCCACCGTGGTGCCGAACGGCTTGAGCGTGCCCTCCTGGTAGAAGCTCCACTGGTCCGCCACGTGGGGGCTGGGCGTGCCGGAGAGGTCGACGAAGCCGCTCTGCCCCGGCGGGACCAAGCTGCTGCCGTCCACATAGTCGGGCGTCATCTCCACGACCTGCTGATACGTGCCAGGGTAACTCCCGAAGTCGCGCACCACGCCGAAGACGCCCAGCAGGTCCTCAAAGGCGACCGCGGAGAGCGGGCCGACGAAGTCGTCGATGGCCTCCACGCGGAACGTGCGCGAGCGTCGGTCGGGCACGTCGGCCCAGGGCACGTTGTCGCCGTTGTTCCAGTCCGGCGCAGGCTTGTTGTTCCAGTTGACGAGGTACCCGTCATCCGGGTCGACCACGCTCGGCAGATCCTCGAACGGCAGAAACGGATCCTCGCCCCACTCCTGGCTGCCGTCGCCGTTGCGCGGCAGGCGCGGGTCCGGCCCGTCGAGCGTCTGGATCGACCGCAATAGCTTTCCGGTGTGGAAGTAGGCGACGTGCTGGTCGCGCCCGGCGTAGAAAATATTGAAGTTCATCGGGCTGTCGGCGATGGCCGCCTCGAACGACGCCAGGTCGGTGGCGTTCCAGACGTCGTAGAACGCCGCCGCCATTTCCAGCTCCTGGCCCCAGAACGTCATCTGATGCGTGAAGACCTGCTCGTTCTCCAGGTCCAGCCGGATGACGGGCCCGTGCGCCGTCCGCAGCACCGGCACCGTGGTGGCCTCTGCGCCCTGGTTGATGGTTTCCTCGCGCACCTCGAACGGGACGAAGTCGCCCTCGAACTGATACGCCACCGGCTGACCGTCCTGCAGTTGTACCGTCTCGCGGAAGGTATCTGTGTTGTCGCTGTTGCCGCTCGTGAGCGTCCAGGCTACGTCGCGGTTGCGCCCGATGATGACGCCCGGCGCCCCGGCCACCGTCATGCCAGCCACGTACAGTGCTGGCGTAATTAGCTCGACCTCGTTCACGACCGACGTCTCATCGGCCTGGGGTTCGCTGCTGCCGTTCATCTGCGGCGCTCCGAGCAGCATCGCGTTGCCCGAGGCCGAGCGGTCCCCCGCCGTGACGACGGCGAAGCTGCCCAGCGTCGGGATGCCGAGCCGCTCCAGATCCTGCGCGACCCGCGCCTGCGTCGCCACGTGCTCGCGGACGACCGTCGGGGACACGTCTCGACGCACTTCCGCCTGGATGCGCAACGCAGGCGTCCCGCCCGCCTCGCCGATGGTCGTCGGCGCGGACGGGTCGTTAATCGGGCGGTTTTCTGCGAACCAGGCCTGCCCTTGCTGCATCAGCTCACCGGCCCGCACGAGTTCTTCGCCGCCGTATTGCCCGAAGCGGCGCATGAAGAACTGCACGACAGCCACAGCGTCCGTCACCGCCCACGGCTCCGGATCGGGCACCTGCGTAAACTGGACGGGCTTGTACTGCTGCGGATCGACCGCCATCGAGTCGAGGTAGGTGTTGATGCCAGCGACGTATGCGTCGAACATCGTCTGGACGGGCGCGGGGAGGGCGTCGTACTGCGCCTGCCGCTCGGCCTCGGTGTAGAAGACCGTGCGGATGGCGACGTCGGTGTCGTACTGCGACGGGTCTAGCTCGGCGAGGCGGCCCAGCGCGGCGCGGCGGAAGGTCTCCAGTTGAAACAGCCGATCCTGCGCCACCGCGAAGCCCTGCCCGAAGAAGACTGCGGCCTCCGTAGGCGCCGAGATCTCCGGCACGCCGAAGTCGTCCCGCTCGATGCACACCGTCTCCGCGTCTGAGGCCGTCAGCGCCAGGCCGGTGCACGTCTGGGCAACAACCACGGCGGGCGCCGCCATCACCAATGCAAACAGAAACCCCAGGCTTGTCAGGTGTCGTATCGTGCGTGTCATCGCATACCCTCCATCGATCATGAGTAGGATCTGGCTCGATCGATAAGGTAGCATCACCCCTCCGCCGACGCCCCACCCGTTCGGGTAGTCTTCGCCGGGCGCTGCCGTAGGCAGGCGGGCGTTCGGGATCCGGGCGCGTAGGCCATGGTGCTGGGAAGGAGGGCAAATCGAGGGTCGACCTCGAAGAACGTCGCCGTCGCCACGCGCCCCACCTCCGAAGCGAGAAAGCGCTGCACCTGTTCGATGCGCCGGGCCTCCCAGAGGCTCACGGCCTGGGTAGCATCGCGGCTGGGCAGCAGGCTGTAGAGTTGTACGTCCGGCGGAATGCGAAAGGCCGCCCCTTCGGCGATGCGCCAGAAGTGAGGGGCATTGGTAATCTGGTGCTGCACAACGATCATCATGGCGCTACGGGGATTGGTGTAGGAGGACGATGAGCTACGGCACAATTTCCAACCTACCTTCCAGACGAACCTCCCCCATCCAGGTGGTTTTCGACGCTACCGCCCGGGCGAGGATGGCCATGGCTTCCCTCAGAACAGACTCCCCAGGCTGACATCGACCAGGAGCGTGTGCTCCGTGCTCGTGGCTACCGTCAGCACCGCGGGCCCGAGGAACGTCACCCTGCCGAGCGTCACCCCGCCGCCCACCACGTAGCTCTCCCGGTCGAGCGTCCAGGTCCATGCGTCGAAGGTATTCCCGACGTTGAGGCGGAGCACGGCGAAGGTGTTGCGCGCGGGCTCGTATTGGATGCCCGCCATGATGGCGCGCATGTGGCGCCCCACCTGTTCGTGCTGGGCGAGACCGACGAACTGCCCCGTCTCCAGCAGCGGCCCGTGCGCACCGCCCAGCACGGCTCCCGTCTCTAACAACGGTCGCAGCACGCTTTCTGCCTCCGAGGTCAGCACCGTACTGGTCGAAAACTGAAGCTCGCCCAGCAGGGACAGGCGCGACTGCAGCGGAACAGCCACCCGCCAGTCGAAGTGCTGCTCGATGCGTCCGGCCTGGCTGGCCCATCCGCGCCGGCTCCCGCTGTACCGATAGAACAGATGCTGCCCTCGGCGCGGGAAAAGCGCCCGGTCGTAAGTATCGTACCAGACCATCCCGCTCACGCGAAGCGAATGGTCATTGATGAGCGGCATTTCCTCCGAGGCGACGGTCGACATCGCCCAGTGGGAGCGATGCTCGATCCCGACCCGACACAGGATCTGATCGGTCAGACTGTACGCGACGGACGTGGAAAACGACAGGCTCCGGAGGCGCCATTCCGCCACCCGCTGCCGCATGTCTTTCTGCGTCTCTCGCTTCTGCCGAAATCGAACGCGCGTGTGTACGCCGATATACGGTCCCAGGTACAGCAGGTGCTGGACCTGCACCACCGTACGCGGTCCTGCTTCCAGGTCAAGGAGCACCTTGTGGCGATCCTTTGGGCTGCTCAGCGTAGCGTTGAGCAAGATGCTTGCATGCGTGTGCGAATCGTAGCGCACTCCGGCCCGGAAGAGATGACGGGCGTTCTCCGTCAGGCGAAGCACGAGGTGCCGCTCACCGCCCGAGGTCCGTTTGAGCTGGTAGGTCACCCGCTCGAAGAGCTCGGTAGCGCGCAGGCGATCCACGACGCGCTGTAACGTCTGCAGCGAGAAACGTCCCGGAATGCGGCGGTCGAACTGCTCCAACACGAGGTGCTGCGACACGCGCTGGAGCCCCTGCACCTCCACACTGGCGACGTAGTAGGAGTAGGAAACCCGCTCCGCAGAAGTAGGCGGGACGGCAGGCGACACGTCGACCGAACCATCGGGACTGTGGAGCGCCAGCATATCTCCTTCTGGCAGAAAGCCCCCCCGCTTCCGGAGCGAATCGAGGTGGGCCTGAATATCGGGAAGCTGCGCGCGTGCGGCCGCCGCTCCTTCTGCAATGATGCCGGCTACGTCACTGAAGTCGAGCACGCTTCGGGCCCGCACGTCCGGCTCAATAAGCACGTCAGCCTGGTCGCGCTGCGCAGCATGATCGGGGGCCCGCGGGGTACGTACTGATTGGTTGAACACCTGCGGGACGGACTGAATCTCGCCGACCTCGTCCGTAGACCGTGAGAGATCGACGCCGATGACCAGCTGACTTCCCATCTCGCGGACGTCCTGGGCGGGCAGGTTCCGAATCACCCCGCCATCCACGAACACGCGCCCGTCGAGCGAGCGCACCGGCTTGAAGACGCCCGGAATCGCCATGCTCGCGCGCACGGCATCGACGAGAGACCCGCTCTCCAGCCGGATGGCCTGCTCCGACGTCAGGTCCGTCACCACACACCCGATGGGCGTGGGCAACTCGTGGAAGTACTCGATTTCCTGAACATGGACGAGCAGCCGCGTCAGCACGTCCGTCAGCCGTTCTCCGGACCACAGCCCCGCAGGCAACCGCGGCAGACCATCCCGTATCGGCAGCGAGACGACGTATCGTCCATCCCACAACTTTTCCAGCATCGGAAGCCGACGCCGATCCTTTTCGTCTTGAAGCAAGGCCGTCCAGTCGAGGCGTAGCGCTAGCTTTTCGAGTTGAGCGGGGGTATATCCGCTGGCGTAGAGGGCCCCCACCGCACACCCCATGCTGGTGCCCGCGATATAGTCGACCGGGATATCTGCTTCATCGAGGGCCTTGAGCACGCCGATGTGCGCCAGGCCCCGGGCGCCTCCGCCTCCCAGCGCGACGCCGACGTGCACCGGCTCGTTCGCTGAGGGCTGTTCCTGGGCATGCACTGTCGCAACCAGACAGCAGCACAGAATGATGAGCGGGCAAATTCGCATGGCGCTGACCAACGCGGCGCGCGCTGAGCGTGAATAGCGAGGGTTCTTCCATGCATAACTTCCGAGTTGCTTCCACGGGAATACTCACCCGAACGGGTAGTTTGTAGCCCGATCCAATGGCTTCAGCCCGACCCGATGACTTCGGTAATTGTGAACGGTCCACGCCTATGTAGATCAATGAAAGCATGTTAGCACACCGGTGCGGCTCGCCTCAGCGCTACCGTCGAGGT
>JAAAOL010000297.1 GCA_009908885.1 Bacteroidota bacterium
GAGAGCCTATTTCCATGAGAAATGCGGGGTCCGTGAGTAAGGCAGCGGCACGTGCTAAACGGGACGACCCGCCTTCGGGGTTTCGGAAGGGGAAGCGGTGGTGTCGGGCGGGCGGCGCGGTGCCGGGGACGCGGTCCCGACGTCGAATTCGCCATCAACCTACACGTCATACTGATTCAGATAGATGCCTGGATCCTGGTGTCGCCTGTCGTGGTGCGTGGTCCGTGACAGGCACGAGCCATCACGCCAGCAGCGCATCCTCACGCATCACGCAGTACGCACCACGTCCCCGGCTATACGGACATCGCCCAGCGAAAACGGGATCAGGCTTGCAACTGTATGGGACGGTTCCTGTAGCTTATGCCTGACGCTTCTCGTTTTCTCTCCGGCCATTCTGGACGCATGGACCCTCTGACGTTTCTCGACCAACAGATCTTCGGCCAAACCGTGTTCGGCGCGACGGGCTACCAGTGGCTGACGCTGCTGGCCGTCTGGGCGGGCGTGGCTGTGGGCCTCGTGCTGCTGCACCGCGTGTTACAATGGCGCGTCTCCAAGTTCGCCGAGGGGACGACCAACGTGGTGGACGACTACCTCGCGGAGTTCGTCCGCAACACGCGCGCCTACTTTCTCATCACGCTGGGCCTGTACGCGGGCTCCGTCGTCGTCACCTTGCCCGAGACGCCGACCCGCTGGATCGGGCGGCTGATGTTCGTCGTGCTGCTCTTGCAGGTGGTGCGCTGGGGCAACACGTTCATCAGCACCTGGATCGCGCGGTACAAGGACCGGATGCTGGAGAAGGACGCCGCCGCCGTGACGACGATGCAGGCGGTGGGTTACCTGGGGCGACTGGCGCTCTGGACCATCGTGGTGCTGCTGGCGCTGGACAACTTCGGGATCGACGTGACGGCGCTCGTGGCGGGCCTCGGCGTCGGAGGCATCGCGGTGGCGCTGGCCGTGCAGAGCATCCTGGGCGACCTCTTCGCCTCGCTCTCCATCGTGCTCGACAAGCCTTTCGTCGTCGGCGACTTTCTCATCATCGACGACTACCTCGGGACGGTCGAGAAGATCGGCCTCAAGACGACGCGCGTGCGCAGCCTCTCGGGCGAGCAGCTCATCTTCTCGAACAGCGACCTGCTCAAGAGCCGCATCCGCAACTACAAGCGGATGTACGAGCGGCGCGTGGTGTTCGGCTTCGGCGTGGTCTACCAGACGCCGCCGGACACGCTGGCGCACATCGGCGACTGGGTGCAGGAGATCATCGAGCGGCAGGACCAGACGCGCTTCGACCGGGCCCACTTCAAGGAATACGGCGAGTCGTCGCTCAACTTCGAGGTCGTCTACTACGTGCTGGCGCCGGACTACAACCTGTACATGGACATCCAGGAGGCGGTCAATATCGACATCTATCGCAAATTCGAGGCCGAGGGCGTCGAGTTTGCCTATCCGACCCGTACGCTCTACGTGCAGCAGGCGCCCGGAGATGGCGTCGCGTCGGCGCAGGCCAGCGAAGTCGTGTGAGCCGAAGGTGCCGACGTCGGAAGCACCGCGGCAAAGACGTTGGGGCTATGTAGATCAATGAAAGAATGTTAGCACACCGGTGCGGTTTGCCTCAGCGCTACCGTCGAGGTCTCTCCCTTCCAGAAGGGAGAACAAGAGGGATGTGCCCCCTTGAGGCGGGCTGTGAGCGGACATCCTCTCTGTCTCTCCTTCGCGGAAGGAGAGGACCCGAGCGACACCATGACGGGCGGTACGCAAACGTTCTTGGCTGATTCCACATAGAGGGTTTTATGAACTCGGCGTCGCTCGCGAACTCATATCGGGCTCAGGTGAGGACATTTTGTTCCTCTGGAGTCATCCCGGACCCTGATCCGGGATCCAGAGAAACACGGCCTCTTCTGGGTCCTCGCTTGTGCGTGGATGACGGGTACAAACGAAGGCAGAAAGTGCATCACACGCTTTAGGGCGTCTCGCCCTCAGGGACGTACAGCCCGTCGAACCAGGTGTACCACGTTTCGCCGTCGTCTTTGGACTGCTCGATGAACTGGCGGACGTGGCCGTTGTCCTTCGGCGTGAACGTCATCCGGTAGGACTCGACGCGCCCGTCGGGGTAGATGTGGACGCCCTCGAAGCGCATCGCGCCGTCGGCGAACTGGCCGTCCACGTCGATGATGCCGCCGCGCCCGTCCACCCAGAGCTGGTTCCAGGCCTCGGCCTTGGGGTCGTAGTAGTTGACGCTGGAGCCGGTGCCGCCGCCCTGGGAGGTCCACTGCTCGCGGAGGGCACAGCCGCCGTGGATCGCGGTGATCTCGTTCGTGCCGACGCGTTCGCCCTTGGGGTTATAGACGTCCCACGTGCCGATCCAGAAGTCGAACTGCCGGTAGACGTCGTCGCTGCACGGGGCAGGGTCGTCCTCCGGTGGGTCCTGCGCATGCACGGCGGCGAGCGGCGTGAGGGTGACGGCGATGAGAACGAGGAGGGAGAGGAGACGCATAGGAATCACCGTTTTCGCGTGATGAGGTCCGTGTCGTTGAGAACGTGATGCGTGGTGCGTGAAGAGGCGGCCGCGACGCTGATCCGGGCCAGAACGGGGCGTCGATGTTTCGGTTATCCAGGCCGTCCAGGTTGAATCAGCACGAGGGACAGGTCGAAGGGAGCGTACGGGCGAAGATACCGGGCTGAGGCGTGCGGCGGCAGTCATTTGCCCGGGACCTGGTTCGAGGCGTTCACCGGGCATCGAGGCGGCGGGCGAGGCGCTGGGTATGTTCGTCGTCGGTGCCGCGTTCGCGCTGGAAGGTCCCGAAGGCGTCGCGCAGGAGGCGCTCGGCGGCGGTCGAGTCGCCGCGCGCGTCGAGGAGGTCGGCCAGGGCCAGCGTCGCGCTCGTCACGTCCGGGTGGGCCGGTCCCTGCACCTGCCGTCGCATGGCGAGGGTGGAGCGAAAGAGCCGTTCGGCGGCGTCGTGCTGACCGCGGTCGCGGAGCACCTGGGCCAGTTCATGCTGGATGTGAAGGGTGCGCGGGTGCTGCGCGCCGAGGCGTCGCTCGGTGATGGTCAGCGCTTCGCGGAGGCTCGACGCTGCTTCCGGCAGGTCGCCTTTGTCGCGCAGCAGGACGCCCAGGCTCAGCAACGTGGCGCCGACGTAGGGATGGTCGGCGTCGAGCAGGCGCTGCTGCATGGCGAGGGCCTCACGGATGAGCGCCTCGGCCTCGTCGAGCCGGTCCTGCAGCTGCAGAAGGCGGGCGAGCAGCGTCATGTTGGCCGGAAGGTCGGGGTGTTCGCCCAGCGTCTCGCGGCGGATGGCGAGCGCCTCGCGCAGCAGCGGCTCGGCGGCCTCCAGGTCGCCGCTGGCCGCGACGGTGGCGCCGAGGCTGTGCAGCCCTTCGGCCACGTCCGGGTGCCGGTCGCCCAACTGCTGCCGCCGGATGGCGACGGCTTCGCGGAGGAAGGCCTCGGCGGTCTCCTGCTGGTCCATGTAGTACCGCAGCAATCCCCAGTCGTGGAGCGTGTTGGCGACGTCGAGGTGGTCGTCGCCCAGCAGGCGGACGCGGAGCGCGTGGGCGGCCTCGTAGAGCGAGTCGGACGCGGCGTAGCGGCCCCGGTAGCAGGCCACGTCGGCGAGATCATCGAGGCTGGCGGCCACGTCCGGGTGGGCGTCGCCCAGGGCGGCGCGGCGCACGGCCAGCGCCCGCTCGGCCAGCGGCTGGGCTTCGTCGTAGCGCCCCAGGTTCTGGTAGACCTGGCTGAGCGTCATCAGCATCTGTCCCTGCACCACCGGCTGATGGCGGAGGGAGCGGTCCACCTGCGCCACACCGCGCTCTACGAGTTGATCGACGGAGAGCGAGTCAGTCGGCGTCTCGAAGGGGTCGGCGGCCTCGAACAGGCTCAAGACGAAGGCGGTCACCTCCTCGGCCTTGTCCCGCTCCCGGGCGATCTGCTCCGCCTGCGCTCGCGTGGTGAGGGCGTAGCTGACCAGCAGGACGGCGACGACGGCGGCCGCAGTGACGCCGACGCGGTGGCGGCGGACGAACTTGCCCAGCCGGTACCAGTGGGCGTCGTGGCGCGCCTGCACGGGATGGCCGTCCAGGTACCGCCGAATGTCGTCGGCGAAGGCGCGCACCGAGGGGTAGCGCTGCTCCGGCTCTTTCTTGAGCGCCTTGAGCACGATGCTGTCGAGGTCGCCCCGCAGGGTGCGGCGGAGCGCGGCGGGGCTCGTCTGGCGATGGCGGCTGATGGCCTCGGGCGGCGCGTCCGTGTCGGCAGTGGGGGAGCGGGTTACGATCGCGCTGGGGCGCGTGGGCGGCGTATCCAGGATGACCCGCTCGACCTCGCGCGAGGAGCGGTCGCGGAGCTGGTAGGGCGGTCGGCTCGTGAGGAGCTGGTAGAGGAGGACGCCCAGCGCGTAGACGTCGGTGGCGGTGGTGGCGGCCTCGCCCCGGATCTGTTCCGGCGCGGCATACTCCGGCGTCATCACGCGCAGCCCGGCCCGGGTGAGGGTCCGCGCCTCGGCCTCGTCTTCGGCGAGCACCGCAGCGATGCCGAAGTCGAGCAGCTTGACCTGAGCCTGCTGGCGGCTGGAGCCGTCGGCCGGCGTGACGAGAATGTTCGAGGGCTTCAGGTCGCGGTGGACGACCAGGTTCTGGTGGGCGTACTGTACGGCGTCGCACACGTCGAGGAAGAGGCGCAGCCGGGCGTCCGTCGTCAGGCGTCGGGCGTCGCAGAAGGTGCTGTCGAGCGGGGCGCCGTCGACGTACTCCATCACGAAGTAGGGCCGCCCGTCCTCGGTCGCGCCGCCGTCGAGGAGCCGTGCGATGCCGGGGTGCTCCAGGCGGGCCAGGATCTGCCGCTCATGCAGAAAGCGGCGCAGCACGTCGTCCGTGTCGAGCCCGCGCCGGATCAGCTTGACCGCCACCGTCTTCTCGTACTCCTCGTCGTCGCGGGCAGCCAGGTAGACCGTGCCCATCCCGCCGCGTCCGAGCCGCCGGAGCAGCCGGTACGCGCCCACGCGGTGCCCGATCAGCGGGTCGCTCGCCCCGTCGCCCCCGTCGCCCTCGACTAGCGGCGCCGCATACGCGCCGAGGGAGTCTTCGAGAAAGCTCTGGGCCGCCTCGTACGAGGCAGCCAGGTCCAGCACCCTCTGCCGGAGGGCCGCATCGTCGGGGGCCTGCGCGTCGAGGTAGGCCGCCCGCTCGCCCGGCGGACGCGTCAGCACCTCGTCGAGCAGGTCGTTGATCCGATCCCAGCGATCCGAAGTCATGAGAGGGAAACCGATTGGTGGACGAGATCACACCGGGTCGAGGTCGTCGTAGAGCCAGGCTTTGGCCCGCTTCCAGT
>JAAAOL010000296.1 GCA_009908885.1 Bacteroidota bacterium
CCCAATCATAGTACACGACAATAATCATGAGGGGGCCTCTTCGAGTGTACAGAGCGGCGCGATAAGCACCCACAGACACTCGGCAAAGGCTTCGGCCTGATGAGCCAGGTTCAGCAGCACATACTGCAACTGATCGAGGCCCCTGCGAAACAGGCTCCGTGCACGCCGCCCATGATTCTTGATCGCAAGCGGCTTCGCCTGGGCCACCCACTCGCCGACCCGGTGCGCCCAAGTGAACGCCAGCGCCAAGAGCGCCACCAACTTCCCGATCCGTTCCGGATCCGTCAGGTGGGTCTCTTCGAAGTTGAACCCGCGCGTCTTCAAGGCAGCGAAGAGCACTTCGATGCCCCAGCGCAGCCGGTAGTACTCCAGGGCCTGGCGGCCCGGCCGATTACTCACCACGATCACGTACTCCTGCTCGAGGCGCATCCCGGTGACGAAGACCTCGTTTCGATAGACCTGCCGGGGCTTGCGCAGCTGCCTTGTCTGGCCCACCGACAGATCCCGGAAGAGCGTCTTGGCCTGGCACGTTCGCCCGCGGTAGCTCACGCGGGCATTCTGACGGATCCGAATGTAGTAGGGCAGGCCGGCCTCGTCGAGGGCCTTCAACCACGCCTGGCCAATGAACTCGCGGTCGGCGACCACGGCGCTGATCAAAGGGGCTGGCACGAGGGCCAAGAGCCTGGCGATCAGTTCCTTGCGCTCGGCAGTGTTGGAGTTGCCGCGCTTGGGCAGGAGCATCCATACCAACGGGTAGGCCGTGCCCTGGTAGACGAGGCCCGCCATGAGGATGTTGATATCGACCGCGCCGAAGCGCCAGTTTGTCCGATCGATCGAGATGACGAAGTCGCCGTCGATGGGTACAAGACGTAGCACCAGGTGGCCCCAGGCCGTGTAGTCGAACGGGAAGCCCGCGAAGAAGCGCTGGATGCGGCGGTAGTTGGACTCCTTCAGGGCCGTGCCGGAGAGGGCGTTGGCGACGTTGGTAAGGTTGACCGTGGTGACCTTGATCAGCGCCATCGTGAAGGCGACGATGAAGCCGATGCGGGCGCGGTTCCAGCCTAGGTGTTCTTGCAGCACGGTTTCGAGATCCGTATCGTGGGACATGGCTTGGTCGGCGAACGCTGGTTCAGAGGACGGTAGACACCCTCTAATCTAGTTCACCTGATCAAGCCATGCTTTTTTTGTCGTGTACTATGACCTCGGGTATTACCCGCCGCACCATGAAAACGCTACGTCGCATTACCCTCGATCCGCAGGTGATGGGCGGTAAGCCCTGCATCCGCGGAACGCGCGTCACGGTCGGGACCATCGTCGGTCTCATCGCGAGCGGGCACACCTCGGAGACGATCCTGGCGGCCTACCCGTATCTGGAAGAAGCCGACATCCGCGAGGCGCTGGCCTATGCGGCCTGGCGATCTGAAGAGGTAGAAGTTTTCCTCCAGCCGCCGGGATGAAGGTCGTCGTCGACATGAACCTGTCTCCACGATGGACGGCGGTGTTACGTGAGGCCGGACACGAGGCCATGCACTGGTCGGCGGTCGGCGACCCGGGCGCGAGCGATACGGCGATCATGGAGTGGGCCGCCGCCGGTGGATATGTCGTCTTCACGCACGATCTCGACTTCGGGGCCTTGCTGGCAGCCACCGCCGCACAGGCCCCGAGCGTCTTTCAGGTGCGCACACAGGATGTACTGCCCGAGTCCCTGGCCGCCTCCGTACTTGCCGCGCTGGAGCAGTTCCGCGAGCACCTGGAAGCAGGTGCCCTGATCAGCATCGACGAGCATCGCGCTCGGGTCCGAATTCTGCCCTTCCCATCATAATCGCTCAGCGGTTTGCGGAGGTATGGAAGCGCGAAAGAAAAGCCGCGTCTCCTTTCATCTCTACCCGGCGGCGACGACCTTGTAGTCGCCTTCGTCTCCGCACACGCCGTCGCACCGTCATGTCCTCGTCGCCGTCGTCCTCGACCACGCTTTCGGCGGCTTCGGGGTGGAGCGTCCGGCTGGCGCAGGGCGTCTCGTACGTCATCAGCCCGCTGCTGCTGCCGCCGGTGCTGTTCGGGCTGGCGCTGGGCCACGTCGGCGCGGGATGGGGTGCCGTGGCGTGGGGCGTGGGCGTGGGCGTGGTCTTCTTCGCGCTCGCGCCGCTCGGGCTGCTCCTCTGGATGGTGCGGCGCGGGCAGGTGCGGAGCATTGAGGTGCGGGAGCGCGCGCGCCGGTGGCGTCCGTTGCTCGGCACCCTCGCCACGACGGCAGCGGCCTTCGGGCTGGCGCTGAGCGTGCCGCACGCCGGACAGGCGCTGCTGGCGGGGCTGATCGGCTGTCAGCTGGTGAATACGGCGGTCCTGCTGGGCATCACGCTGCGCTGGAAGATCTCGATCCACGCGGTCAGCATCGCGGGGTTCGTGGCGGCGCTGGCCTTCATCGCCGGGGCGCCGTGGCCGGAGGCGGCGGGGCTGCTGGGTCCCGGCTGGGTGCTCGCCCTCGTGCCGCTCATCCCGCTGGTGGGCTGGGCCCGCGTGCGGCTGCAGGCCCACACCTGGGCGCAGGTGGTCGGCGGGACGGCCTTTGGCCTCGTCGTGCCCTACGCCGAACTCACGCTCCTGTGGCACCTGGGGTGGCTCGGCGCGTAGCGCTTCACCGGTTTTTACCCTGCGCCAGAGGCCCATCGACTGGAACGCCACGACCCGCCCTGCGTTGGGGAGGACTGAACGCATTTCTCAATAGTCCCCGCCTGCATGGCACGACGCTACCACTCCTTTTCCTGAACGAAGTCGTAGGACGTGGCATGGGTCGTCGTATTCTTTTTTGCTGGATGGCGCTGTGCGGGATGGCCGTGCTCCTTCCGCTGCACGCGCAGGCGCAGGGCTGGGGCGCCGTGGCGGGCCAGGTGACGGACGCCGACGAGCAGGCGCCGCTTCCGGGCGTGACGGTCGTAGTGGCCGGGACGGATTTCGGCACGGCGACGGGCGAAGACGGGCGGTACGACCTGCGCCTCCCCGCAGGCACGCACGCGCTCCGCTTCTCCACCATCGGCTTTCTGCCGCGCGTCGATACGGTCGTCGTGCGGCGCGATCAGACGATCCGGCGTGACGTGCGCCTCGCGCCGACGGTGCTGGAACTGGACGAAGTTACCGTCGAGGGCGACGCGACGCAGGAAGCGGGCGTCTCGGAGATCGAACCGGAGCAGGTCCGCGCCATCCCGACGCCGTTCAAGGGCTTTCAGGCGCTCAAGGCGCTGCCGGGCGTGGCGGGCAGCAACGAATTGTCCAACCAGTACTCGGTGCGCGGCGGCGGCTACAACGAGAACCTCATCTTCATCAACGGCTTCGAGGTCTTCATGCCGTTCCGCCCGCGCCAGGGCGAGCAGGAAGGCCTGGGCCTATTCAACCCCGAGCTCGCCAGCCGCGTGACGCTCTACGCGGGCGGCTTCCCGGCCCGCTACGGCGGCAAGCTGTCGTCCGCGCTGGAGGTGCAGTACCACCGCCCCGAGGGCGAATCGCTCAGCGGCTCCGCGTACGTGTCCCTGCTCGACGCCGGAGCCACGGCCAGCGCCTCCGCGCTCGACGGCAAGCTGGGCTGGAACCTGGGCGTGCGCAAGGCCCGGGCGCAGCGCTTCTTCGCCACGCAGGAGCTGAAGGGCTCCTACCAGCCGGACTACACCGACGTGCAGGGGCTCGTCGGGTATCGCCTGGCGCCGGGGCACGAGGTGGAGGCCGTCGGCATCTGGGCCGATCACACGTTCGACCTGGACCCGAGCGGGCGCAAGACCTACTTCGGCCTCGTCAGCGCCGACCCCAACCGGGGCGCCGACCTGCGCTCCGTGTGGATCGACTACGACGACGCCAGCCGCGAGACGGACGGCTACGCGACGCGCTTCCTGGGCGTGCGCCTCCAGAACCGCCTCTCGCCCCACCTGCGCATCGAGCACGACGTGGCCGCCTACGACACCGAGGAGACCGAGGACTACCTCCTGCGCGGCTCGACGGTCATCTACCAGGTCGACCCCAACAGCGACCCGGACTCGGACGAGGGCAAGATCCCGCGCGGCAGCGCCCTCCAGGAAGAGACCGCCGACAATCGCGTGGGCGTGACGACGCTGACGGGCCGGGGGCGCTACCGCCTCACCTACCGCCGCCACGCCGCCGAGGCCGGGTGGCACGTGCGGCAGCTCCGGTTCGACGACCGCCTCGACGAACGCACCGTCGTGGAAGGGCGCGCCACCGACGGCGACCTCGTCCGCGTGGTCACCGACAGCCTCCGCGACGCCGCCACCTTCGAGGAGCAGCAGGCGGGCGCATACGTGCAGAACACCTTCGACGCGCTGCCGACGCCGGACCGCCTGACCGTCACCGCCGGGCTGCGGGCGGACTACTTCACCTTCAACGAGGAGTGGACCGTCTCGCCCCGCCTCTCGGCCCGCTACCGCGCCAGCAAACTCCTGACGCTCACCGGCGCGTGGGGCATCTACTACCAGCAACCCGCCTACCGCGAGCTGCGCGGCACGCCCGTCCCCGGCCAGCCCATCGCCGACGCGCTCAACCGCGACCTGCGCTCCCAGCGCTCCATCCAGACGGTCCTCGGCGCCGAGGTCTTCCTGCCCAAACGCCGCCTCTACCTGCGCGGCGAGGCCTACTACAAGGCGCTCGACCGCCTCATCTCCTACTCCATCGAAAACGTGCGCGTCAACTACTCCGGCGAGAACGACGCCACGGGCCGCATCTACGGGCTCGACCTTCAGGTACGCGGCGAGTTCGTGCCGGGCCTCGAAAGCTGGGTCAACTACGGCTTCATGGTCGCCCGCGAGGACTTCCTGCCGTCCTTCGAGGACGACTTCACCGAGGGCACCATCCCGCGTCCGACCGACCAGCGGCATACGCTCTCGCTCTTCGTGCAGGACTACATCCCCACCGACCCGACGTGGAAGCTGCACATGCGCGCCCTCTTCGGCAGCGGCCTGCCCTACACGCCACCCATCCCCGGCGAGCGCATCGGCAACCTCGTGCTCCAGGTGCCCGGCGAGCGCTTCTCGGCCCGCTACCCTGAGTACAAGCGCGTAGACGTGGGCGCGACGAAGAAAGTCACCCTCACCGACGACGGCTGGAACGGCCCGGTCACGCTCGAACTGACGGGCGAGCTGCTCAACGTCTTCGACATGACCAACACGGTGGCCTACACCTGGATTCCCAACCGTGAGGGCATCTGGGAGCGCGTGCCCACCCGACTCACGCCGCGCACGTTCAAC
>JAAAOL010000339.1 GCA_009908885.1 Bacteroidota bacterium
ACCTGGTGGTGGCGCAGCGGTTGATTCGGAAGTTGTGCGGGGAGTGCAAGCGTCCGGTGGAGGATCCGGACCTGGTGCTGCTCAAGAACCTGGGGTTTACGGAGGAGGAGCGGGCGCAGGTGGCCTCGGGAGAGTTGGTGCTGTACGAGGAGGGCGAGGACGACGGATGCAGTCGGTGCCGGGGGTTGGGCTACAAGGGGCGTCGTGCGGTGGCGGAGGCGTTGTATTTTTCGCGTCGGATCCGTCACATGGTGGCGGATGCGGCGGAGGAGAAGTTGGACGAGATGGCGGTGAAGGCGGCGGCGCAGGAGGAGGGGATGTTGACGTTGCAGGATTCGGCGCGGACGGTGGTGAAGGCGGGCGAGTCGTCGGTGCGGGAGATGATGCGCGTGATCTCGACCGACACCTGACCCCCCATCGGGCTGGTGCATTTTGGCATACGGCACGCCGGGCCTGCAACCCGGCGCCTGGGTTTTGGATATAAGAGTTATCCCTTTCTCGACAATCTGGCGATGTTATGAGCAGGGCGACCCAGGCCAGGCACGATGACTTACCCTCATCACTGATTCCTTCTTCCGTGGATCCAGAACCAGCACATCGGCCCGCAGGCGAGCAGGAGCAGTTCTCGATGCTTCGCCTGCGCGACCGCGTCGTCATCATGCTGCTCTTCGATCAGATCGTTCAGGAAGAGCAGGTGGCGATGGCCTGGCAACTGTGGCGCGACATGACGAAGGAGGGCGTCAAAGAACCCCTCTGGCGCGTGCTCACGCTCTTCTCGGAGGTCGACTCGGAGATGGTCTATGCCGAGGCCGCCCGGGTCTATGGCTTCGAGGAAGCCCGGGTGCCCCGGAGCCGTGCCGTGGGGTTGATCCAGGATCTACACCGCCGGATGGATGAGGAGGTCTGGGCGCAAATGGTGGACCTGCGGCTGCTGCCAATCAATCAGATGGAGCAGCCCCACAGCCACCGGCAACGCACCGTC
The DNA here is from genome assembly GCA_009908885.1 of Bacteroidota bacterium. Taxonomy (GTDB): domain Bacteria; phylum Bacteroidota; class Rhodothermia; order Rhodothermales; family JAAAOL01; genus JAAAOL01. The sequence continues at coordinate 983 of JAAAOL010000339.1, forward strand.
TACGCTACCCACGATCCCGCCCGTCACGAAGTCCAGGACCTGCTCCGCACCATCGAGACGGAAGGCTACGAACTGCGGTACGTGAAGGAGACGATCCTGATCGATCTGCTCGCGAAGGCCTTTCCGCATGAGAAACGGTATCAACAGCTCCAGGCCGGCGGCACCACGCTCCCGTCAGACATCGGCGAGTACCTGGAGGTGTCCGTCCCGGTGGGCGAGGTCCACGTCTTCTCCGAGGGCGGCGACGACGAGCCCGAGCGGGAGATGGTCGCCCGGGAATCCGATGACCGCCCGTCGCCCCCTGCGGGCGGCTCCCTCATCGAGCGGTTCGAGGACGTCCTCGAACGGGCCGTCCAGAAGCATGCGACGGACATCTGTTTGCTGCCCAACGCCGAGGGACACGTCGAGATCTACTTCCAGATCCACAAGCAACTCAAACGCTGGAAGGTCATTCAGGACGTCACCGCAGACGCGATGCTGTCGGTCGTCAAACGCGAAATCCTGGGGCTGCGCAGCGGCCAGACGAAGCAGACGCAGAAACGCGTCATCCGGCGCTGGATTGAAGGCGAGCCCATCCGGTTCCGGGTCACAGCATTGCCCCCCAGCGACGATCTGCATTCCGAGTCCATCGTGATCCGCGTCCTTCAGTAGGCGGAATCCTGTCGGGGACGGTCGGCGTTGGTGTCGCCCGAGAGAGTACGACGCCACCGTAGAGACGGCATGGATAAATCGGCAGCTTGGTACCGACGGCTGGATCGCCTGTTCGACCGCGCCTGGGTGTTCAATGCCTATCAGACGCTGGCAGACGGCGGCAAGACGCGTCAGATCCGACGATTCTTGGCGGACGTGCCCTACGCCTCGGTCGTCGACGTCGGCTGTGGGACCGGCAACTGGGCATCGCTGGCCCGCGGGCGCTACGTGGGCGTCGACACGTCTCCGTCCTTCATCGCGGCCTGCCGCGAGCGCTTTGCCGACGACCCGGACAAATCCTTCGTCCAGGCCGATGCCACCACGCTCACGCCCACCCAGCCGTTCGACCTGGCGCTGCTCATCAGCGTCCTCCACCACCTCTCGGACGACGACGTGCGCCAGCTGCTCCGGTGGGTCGCCGAGCACGCCCACTACTTCTTCGTGCTCGATCTGTATCCCATCCCGTGGCATCCCATCGCTCGCGTGCTCTATGCGCTGGATCGCGGGCACTACATCCGCTCGCCGGAGGCGCAACGAGCACTGATCGCGGAGGAGCCTCGATTGCAGATGGTGAAGCAGTCCAGCTACTTCGCCCCGAGCAGCCTGTACCGGCACACGCTCTTTCTGTACGAAAGCACCGCGTGGCGAGGCGCGGAGGCGGGCGAGCAGCACGTCGAGGAAGGTAGCCGGGCGTAACTTGCCAGCGCCCTCAGCCCGTGCTCTGCATGGCAGCGGCAATGCCGTTGATACTGAGGAACAGGGATCGCCCGATGGCGGCCCGTTCGTCGTCTTCCGCCGCGCGCCAGCGCTCCAGCAGTTCGATCTGGAGCAGGTTGAGTACGTCGGTATACGGATTGCGCAGCTGAACGGACTTCTGGATGACGGGCGCCGTGTCGAGCAGGCGGTCGTGACCGGTCACCTTGAGGATGGCGGTCTCCGCGCGCCGGTAGTCGTCCACGATGGTGGAGTGGAAAGCGTCGTTGGCGTCGTCAGGGGCAGCGGCAGCGGCATAGCGATGGGCGATGACGAGGCGGGCGCGGGTCATCTCGCGCTGGGCGCTGTTGAGGACGGCCCGGAAGAAGGGCCAGGATTCGTACATCGACCGGAGCGTACCGAGCTGCTCGGGATGTTCCTCCAGGAGCGCATGCAGGGCGGCCCCGGTGCCGTACCAGCCGGGCACCAGGTAGCGGGTTTGGGTCCAGGCGAAGCCCCAGGGAATGGCGCGCAGGCCCTCGAAGTCCACCTCGTCGGTCGAGCCGCGGGAGACGGGGCGGGAAGCGATGGGCAGGCGGCTGATGTGCTCGATGGGCGTGATTTGGGTGTACCATTCCCAGAGGCCGTCCGCATGCACGAGGCCGCGATACGCCGTCATGGCGTCTTCGGCGACCGTCGTGAAGAGCTGGGCTTCCTCGCCGTCGAGGTCCAGCGGCGGAAGGCCGTCGGAGGGGCCGACGGACGCCTGGAGCGTGGCATTAACGATCTGCTCCAGGTGGCGGTGGGCGATGTCGGGCAGGGCGTAGCGGAACGAGATGACTTCACCCTGCTCGGTGAAGCGGATGCGACCGTTGTGCACGACCGGCGGCATGGCGAGGATCGCCTGGTTGGCGCGTCCGCCTCCCCGCCCGACGGTGCCGCCGCGCCCGTGAAAGAGGCGCATGTCGACGTCGTAGTCGCGGCACACGCGTCCGAGGCGGGCCTGCGCCCGGTGCAGCGACCAGTTGGCCATCCAGTAGCCGCCGTCCTTGTTGCTGTCCGAGTAGCCGAGCATGATCTCCTGAAAGCCGTCGCGGGCCGCGAGGTGTTCCCGGTAGATCGGATGCTCGAACAGCGTGCTCATGAAGTCGTCGGCATGGGCCAGGTCGTCGATCGTCTCGAACAGCGGCGCCACGTCGAGCGACGTGTGGACGGTCCCGTCGTGCATGTGCCAGAGGCCGACTTCCTTGGCCAGCAGCAGCACCTCCAGCAGGTCGCTGATCTCGTGTGTCATGCTGACGATGTACGTGCCGACAGCTGCGGGCTCCTCGTCCTGGGCGGTGCGGATGACGTCCAGGGCCTCCATCAGCTCCTGCACGTCGTCCGGAAGCTGGGCGCCCCGCGGCAGGAGCGGGCGCGGGTGCGAAAGTTCGTCGGTCAGCAGGGCCTGCCGCTCGTCTTCCGACAGCGCGGAGTACTCGTCCGTGACGCCCGCCTTGCGCAGCAGCACCTCCACGGCGTGCTCGTGGACGCGGCTGTGCTGCCGCACGTCGAGGGTCAGCAGGTGCAGCCCGAAGGCCTGGGCGCGGGCAATCAGGTCGCTCAGCCGGCCCGCTTCGGCCAGCTCGGCGAAGCCCGCCTCGTGGAGGGCCGTCTCCAGGGTACGCAGGTCCTCCAGCAGGCGCGGGCCCGTGTACGTCGCACCGCCCGAGAAGCGCGGGTCCTCGGGGTCCATCAGGTCCGTGACCCGCTCCATCATGTACGTCAGCTTGAGGCGATAGGGCTCATGCTGAAACTGCGGATAGCGGTCGCGGTCGGGATCCAACTCGTCGGCGTCCGCATCGATGGCCGCCTCCAGCACGGCGGGCGTGTCGACGAGCTGGTCGGAAATGCTGAGTTCCCGCCGCAGCTCCCGCAGCTCTTGCAGGTAGAGCCCCAGCACCACCTCTCGTTGGCGGGCCAGCGTGTGGCGGGTCACGTCCGCCGTCACGTTCGGGTTGCCGTCGCGGTCACTGCCGATCCAGGACCGATAGCGCAGCAGGGCGGGCAGCGTCGGCGTCTGGCCGTAGTGCTTCTGCACGGCGCGGCGCACGTCCCGGTAGATGCGCGGGACGGTGTTCCAGATGGCGTTGCGCACAAAGTACAGGCCGTGCTCCACCTCGTCGGCCACGGTGGGGCGGGAAGCGCGGATCTCGTCGGTGGCCAGCAGCAGCAGAATCTGGTTGTGGACGCTGGCGAGGGCCTGATTGGCCTCGGCGGGCGTCAGGTCTTCCCGGCGGAGGCGCGTCAGCTCGCGGGCCAGATGTTGCTGCTTGTACAGGATGCTGCGGCGCCGCGCCTCGGTCGGGTGGGCCGTAAGGGTGGGCTGGATGTCGAGTCGGTCGATCAGCGCCTGCACCTCGTCGAACGAGAGGCCCCGCTCTTTGAGCCGCAGGACCGCTTTCTCGATCGATTCGGGGCGAGGCCCGTCCGCAGCCTGGGCGCGCTCCCGGTTGATGCGGGCGATCTCCTGCTGTTCGGCCTGATTCACCAGGTGGAAGAACGCCGTGTAGGAGCGCAGCAGCCAGGTGATCGATGGAAGGTCGAGGTCCTGGATCTCGTCCGCGGCCGCGTCGAGGTCGCCCGCTTTGCACAGGCCGCGCAGGCGCTTGACGAGGTCGAAGACGTCGTCGCCCGCCTCGTCGGTAATCACCTGGCCCAGCAGGTGGCTCAGCAGGTTGATGTGCCGACTCAGCGGCTCGGTCAGGCCGGCGCTTTCGGTGTCGATGGTGAGCGTCCGGGAAGCAGGCATGGGAAGGTCAGCGTCCGTCATGGGAGAGCGGGCGTACGGTGATACTATCGAGTTCGATCGTGGAAACCAGTTCCAGGTCGTCGGGCC
>JAAAOL010000320.1 GCA_009908885.1 Bacteroidota bacterium
GGAGTCGGAGGTATTCATGCGCCGTTCGGGTCCTTCGTCCATCACTGCCGTCGCGTCGGCGCCGCACGCCGTTAGTCTTCGCGCTCGATGCCGTACTTGTTCATCTTGTTGTACAAGTGCGAGCGCTGAATGCCGATGGTCTCCGCGGTCTGGCTGACGTTCCAGTCGTGCGCCCGCAACTTCTGCAGGATGAACAGTTCCTCCGCCTTGTCGCGGAAGTCACTGAAGTCCTCGTACTGCTGGATCATCCCCCGGATCGGATCGGTGCCCGCCGCGCCGGGGTTGACGTAGCGATCCACGGCGTCGATGCCGATGGCGTCGCCCTCGCCCAGGATGAGCAGGCGTTCGACGACGTTGTGCAGTTCGCGCACGTTGCCACGCCACTCGAACTGCTGCAGCTTCCGCAGCGCGTCGTCGGTGAACGGGCGGGGCGGCACGCCGTTGCGACGCGCCAGCCGCTCGGCGAAGTGGTTGGCGATGATGGGAATGTCCTGCCGCCGCTCGCGCAGGGGCGGCACGTCGATCAGGATGACGCTGATGCGATGGTACAGATCTTCGCGGAAGTGCTCCTCCTCGATCTCTTCGAGCAGGTTCTTGTTGGTCGCCGCCACCACGCGGACGTCCACCGGGATCGACTTGTCGCCGCCGACGCGGGCGATTTTGTTCTCCTGCAGCGCGCGCAGCACCTTGGCCTGGGCCGACAGGCTCATGTCACCGATCTCGTCCAGAAAGAGCGTGCCGCCGTCGGCCTGCTCGAACTTGCCGATCCGCTGCTTGGTCGCTCCGGTGAAACTGCCCTTTTCGTGGCCGAACAGCTCACTCTCGATGAGTTCGCCGGGGATGGCGGCACAGTTGACTTCCACCATCGGCCCCTCCTTGCGGTTGGAGAGCGCGTGGATCCACTTGGCCACCAGCTCCTTGCCCGTGCCCGGCTCACCCGTGATGAGCACGCGGGCTTCCGTCGGCGCAACGCGGTTGATGGTATTCTTGATGCGCCCGATGGTGTCGCTCTCGCCCAAAATGGGCGTCAGCTCGTGCTCGTGCTGTTCGACGAGCGTCTGCCGCATCCGGCGATTCTGCGTCTCCAGCTGCCCCCGGTCGAAGGCGTTGCGGACGGTGACGAGGAGGCGGTTTAGGTCCGGCGGCTTCTCGATGAAGTCGAACGCGCCGAGCTTGGTCGCCTCGACGGCCGTCTCGATGTTGCCGTGGCCGGAGATCATGACGACGGGCACCTCGGGCATCTCCTGGCTGATCTCGTCCAGGATGTCCAGGCCGTCCCGCTTCGGCATCTTGATGTCCAGCAGGACGAGGTCGTACGCCCCGGACCGCAGCATTTCCAATGCCTGCACGCCGTCCTCGGCTTCCTCGACGGCGTAATCCTCGTACTCCAGGATCTCCCGCAGCGTGCGGCGGATGCTGACTTCGTCGTCAACGACCAGAATGGTGGGGGTCGGCATCGGCCTGGCAGGGTCGGGCGAGCGGGTCGGCGGGACTAGGAGGCCTGTTGCTTGGCCTCAGCGCGGGCGATGAAGAAGTCCAGGTTGCTCGCTGCGCCCGAGTCGGGATAGTCCTCCTGAATCGTCTCGTACATCTCGATGGCGTCCCCGTACGCGCCGGCCTGCTCATAGGCGGTTCCGGCATCCAGGAGGTAGTCCGGCGTCGTCTCGCTGCTCACGAACTGCTCGGCGGCGCGGCGGTAGTGGTCGCCCGCCCGTTCGTACTCCTCGCGCTGCTCGTAGATGGCTGCCATGCCTGCATAGGCGCTGGCGCCGACGAGGTTGTTGCCTTTCTCGAAGGCATCGAAGAGCTCCAGCGCCTGATCGTATTCGCCGAGGCGGAAGAGCGCGTCCGCCGCGTAGAAGCGCGCCAGGTTGCCCGCCTGCGTGCCGCCGTACTCGTCGACGATGGGCAGGAGGCCGGGAACGTCGTCCGTGCCGTCGAGGGCCTCGCGGTAGGTGCCAGCCTCGTACACCGTGATGGCCTCAGCTAGCGCTAGCTCGGCCTCCTCGCCCTTCTGGTGCTGGAGGTAGGCCCAGCCGATGATGGCGAGCACGAGTACGCCGAGCCCGGCGAGAGCCCCGTAGACCAGCTTGCGGTTCTGATCGAAGAATTCCCACGCCTGCACATAAAACGTGACGGCGGTATCTTCGCGCAGCTCCTGCCGCTTCGAAATTTGCTTCGGGGGTTGTAAAGTAGACATGGAAAAAGACCGTTCAACACTTCATCCTGTGGATGCCGGAGGGCACCGGGCCCCTGGAAAATGGCAAGAGTGAGAAACTAGCCGATGGTCGTCCCGGATGCAATTCCCAGCAAAGCGGTCCCTTAAACGCACGGGCTTTTCATCGTTCCCTCGGGCCAGCGCTCCATGAAGGTGCGGCCTTCTATTGCCCGGGATTTCATGATGAAATTCGCGCAATACTTTGGATCGACAGGGGGTGCCGTCCGTATGTTGGACCAATACGATGGTGAGGCGCTTTTCGAGGCTATGCGGAACCTGTTGGTAGGGGCCGCCTGGCCTGCGAGAAGGTCCTCGCCGATCACCCGGCACATCACATCACGGTCCATCTGAGGAGACACACACCCATGGCTATCAAACTCGGCATCAATGGATTCGGACGCATCGGGCGTCTCGTCTTTCGCTCCATCCTGGAGCGCGACCTGGGCGATTTCGACATCGTCGCGGTTAACGACCTGACGGACGCCGCCACCCTGGCTCACCTGTTCAAGTATGACTCGGTACACGGCACGTTTCCGGGCGACGTCTCGGTCGACGGCCAGCACCTGGTCATCAACGGGGACAAGTTCCGCGTCTTCAGCGAAAAGGATCCGTCGCAGCTGCCATGGGGCGACTTCGACACGGACGTGGTCATCGAGTCGACCGGCGTCTTCCGCACACGCGAGAAGGCGGCCCTCCACCTGCAGGGCGGCGCCAAGAAGGTCGTCATCTCGGCCCCGGCCAAGGGCGACATCGACGCGACCGTCGTGCTCGGCGTCAACGACGACGTACTCACGGGCGACGAGGAGATCGTCTCGAACGCGAGCTGCACGACCAACTGCCTCGCCCCCGTCGTGAAGGTGCTGGACGACGCATTCGGCGTCGAGAAGGGCTTCATGACGACGGTCCACGCCTACACCGCCAACCAGAACATCCTGGACGGCCCGCACAGTGATCTGCGCCGGGCCCGCGCGGCGGCGCTCTCCATCATCCCGACCACCACCGGCGCGGCCAAGGCGGTCGGCCTCGTGCTGCCGCACCTCGCCGGTAAGCTGGACGGCATGGCGCTCCGCGTGCCGGTGCCGGACGGCTCCCTGACGGACCTGACGGCAGTCGTCGGCCAAGAGACCACGCGCGAGGAGGTCAACAACCTCTTCCAGCAGGCCGCGGACGGCGCCATGAAGGGCGTCCTCCAGTACTCGACGGATCCGCTCGTGTCGACGGACATCGTGCACAACCCGCACTCCTCCATCGTCGACGCGGACTCCACGATGGTCGACGGCACACTCGTGAAGGTGACGGCGTGGTACGACAACGAGTGGGGCTACGCGAGCCGCACGGTGGACCTCGCCAAAAAGCTGATGACGATCGGCGAGCCGGCCTAACCGGCGCCGTGCCGGTCGCCTGCGGCTCGGCACATTCGTCCACTACATGCGCGAGGGAGAGCACGCCATGGAGCGCGAAGGCCCCATCCCGCCCTTCCCTCCATCGGCGGGCTCTCCCTTTCTTTTGCCCCCCTGATGATTCCCGACGCGACTCCCTATGGCTACTCTTTCGATCGACGACCTCGACCTGCGGGGACGACGAGTCCTCTGCCGGGTCGACTTCAACGTCCCGCTGGACAGCGACGACGGCGCCACGACCGTCGCCGATGACACCCGCATCCGGGCCGCACTGCCCACCATCCGCAAGATCATCGCGGACGGCGGCAAGGCGATCCTGATGAGCCACCTGGGCCGCCCCAAAGGCGAGCCCGATCCCACGCTCAGCCTGCGCCCCGTGGCCGACTACCTGGACGACCTGCTGGACGGCCCCGTGCACTTTTGCGAGGACACCGTCGGTGACCGCGCCCGGACGATGGTCCACAACCTGCCCGAGGGCGGCGTGCTCCTGCTCGAAAACACCCGCTTCAACCCGGGTGAGAAGGCCAACGACGACGCCTTCGCCCGGCAACTGGCCGAACTGGCCGACGTGTACGTCAACGACGCCTTCGGCACGGCCCACCGCGCCCACGCCTCGACGGAAGGCGTCACGCATCACGTTCCACGAGCCGCGATGGGCTACCTCGTGGCCAAAGAGATCGAGGTGCTCTCGAAGGTGCTCGACGCACCCGACGCCCCGTTCGTCACCGTGCTGGGCGGCGCGAAGGTCTCCGACAAGATCGGCGTCATCGAGAACCTGATCGGCACAGTGGATCACATCCTGGTCGGCGGAGCGATGAGCTACACGTTCATGAAAGCCCTCGGGCAGCAGACCGGCTCGTCCCGGGTGGAAGAGGACAAGCTGGACCAGGCCAAGTCGTTGTACGAACAGGCCGAGGGGACCTTGCAGCTGCCGGTGGATCACGTCGTGGCGACCGCGTTCAGCGCGGATGCGCCCCACCGCGTGACGCAAGGCGAGATTCCGGAGGGCGAGATGGGCCTCGACATCGGCCCGGCGACCGTCGAGGCCTACCGGGAGAAACTGCTCGGGGCCAAGACCATCGTCTGGAACGGCCCGATGGGCGTCTTTGAGATGGAGCCGTTTGCGAAAGGCACCTTCGCCATCGCCGAGACGCTGGCCGAGGCGACCGATGCGGGCGCGCTCACCATCGTCGGCGGCGGCGACTCGGTCGCGGCCATCACGCAGGCAGGCTACGCAGAGACCGTGAGCCACGTCTCTACCGGCGGCGGCGCGATGCTGACGTTTCTGGAAGGCGAGACGCTGCCCGGCATCGCTGCACTGTCACAGAAATAGCGCCTCTCCCTTCACCATGGTATCGGGGATGGAGCTCCTCCGGGTCGTGCAGGTCTGGACCTCCATCCCCTTTTTATACCGTTTTCGCTCGGCGATATCCGTATAGCTCAGAACGTGATGCGTGATACGTGATGCGTGAGGATACGCTGCTGGGGCGATGGCCCATGCCTGCTATACCAACTCCGGGTAATGAGTTGGTGTATGGAGGGTTGATAGGTTGAAGGGCTGGAAGAGAGCCACGTCCATACGTCCACACCTACACACGTCCAACCCCCCTAATCCGACCGCG
>JAAAOL010000380.1 GCA_009908885.1 Bacteroidota bacterium
GACGTCCGCCTGCTCGTCCAGCACGTACGCCCCGAAGCAGTGTACGTCGTCGCGGAGGCGCGTGACGTGCTGCCCCAGGTGGTGCTCGGTGATGAGGTCGATGGCGTAGTGGTACTCGTACACCTCGATGTTGGGGTGTTGGCGGACGCTGGTCAGCAGCGCGCGCTCGACCTCCTGGCCGGTGGCGTCGGCGGCGTGGACGATGCGGTTGGCCGAGTGGCCGCCTTCACGGCCCAGATGCAGTTTGCCGTTGCCGGTCTCGGTGAACTCCGCGCCCCAGGCCATCAGCTCCCGTAGGCGCTGCGGCCCTTCGCGCACCACCACGTCGACCACCTCCGGGTCGCACAGCCCCGCCCCGGCGATGAGCGTGTCCTCGGCATGTTGCTCGTAGGAGTCGCTCGCGGCCATCACCGCCGCAATGCCGCCCTGCGCGTAGTTGGTGTTCGACTCGGCACATTCCTTTTTCGTGACGATGGCGACCTGGGCGTCGTCGGCCACCCGCAGGGCGTACGACAACCCGGCCACGCCGCTTCCGATCACGAGGACATCGACGGAAATCCGCTCCGGCATAGATGGATGGCGTTAGCTGCTGGGTTGTGGATGCTAGATGATGAAAGAACCGATGTCTTCCATCTCTCGTCAAGAGTGGCACCTGACTGGGGGTATAGGCGTGGGGGTGTTTGAGAGAAGAGAGAAAAACTGCCACGCTCCCGTACTCCCAACCGCCCACACGTGGTCAGGCGGCCTGCATGAGAAATGCGTTGATGAACGGTTCGAGGTCGCCATCCATCACCGACTCAACGTCAGTCACTTTCGTCTCGGTGCGATGGTCATTGACCATGGTATACGGCTGGAAGACGTACGAGCGGATCTGGCTGCCCCACTCGATCTTCTTCTTCTGCGCCTCGACCTTGTTCTTCTCCGCCTCCTTGATTTCCTGTTCGAGTTGGTAGATGCGGCTTTTGAGCATCGTCATCGCCCGCTCGCGGTTCTGAAGCTGACTGCGCTCCTCGGTGCACTCGGCCACGACGCGCGCCTCCTCCTCGTTGGACAGCGTGCCCGTCCAGATGAGTCGCACGCCCGTCTCGACCTTGTTCACGTTCTGCCCGCCTTTTCCGCCCGAGCGGAACGTCTGCAGCTCCACGTCCGACGGACTGACGTCGACTTCGATGCTATCGTCGATCTCGGGATAGACGAACACGCTGGAGAACGACGTGTGGCGACGTCCGCTGGAATCGAACGGCGAGATGCGGACGAGGCGGTGCACGCCTGATTCCGATTTGAGATAACCGTAGGCATATTTGCCCTTGACCCGGAGCGTAGCGCTCTTGATGCCCGCCGTGTCGCCCGGCTGATATCCGAGCAGTTCGACCTCATAGCCATTCTGCTCGCCCCAGCGCGTGTACATGCGCAAGAGCATCTCGGCCCAGTCCTGGCTCTCGGTCCCGCCCGCGCCCGGGTTGATGTTGACGATGGCGTTCCGGTGGTCATCCGGCCCATCGAGCATGCTGCGCAGCTCCAGTTTATCGACCAGCTTTTCCAACCGCTCAGCCTCGGCCTGGATTTCACTGCGGAGATCGGCATCCTCCTCGGAGGCCAGTTCCATCAGCGTATCCACGTCCTCCGCCTGCCGCTTGAGGGTGTCCCAGGCGTCGAGCCATTCCTTTTCGGCAGCGATGGCTTTTTCGTTTTGCTGCGCTCGCTCTGGATCGTCCCAGTAGTCGGGCTCCAGGCGGCGCTGGTTCAGCGCTTCGATGCGCGCCTGACGTCCTTCGACGTCAAAGATAGCCTCCGAGCGCATGGGCGCGCTCGATGAGGTGCGTCAGTTCGTCGTTGGTTTTCATTGCAATAACGGTTATGTCGAGGTCGGGAGCGGCGCACCACGCTGGTGGTCGAGCGCCCGCCGCACGTGCGCCCCGAAGGCGCCTCCGAGCGCTCCGAGCGCCAGTCCGATGAAAAGGGTACACGCAACGACCGCTGCCCCGGGCATGTTTCCCAGAATGCCCCCCACCGTTTCGGTCATCGTCGCCACTGGCTCAGGGGCCACGACGTAGTTATAAACGATGAGGGCGGCCCAGTCCAGGCCCACGCCCAGCGCGCCGACGCGCCAGCCGCCCGCCCCGACCCAGAGCCCACCGACGACCCCTGCCGCGATGGTCCACGGCCAGCCGAACAGGAGATGGAGCCCCAGCGCGAGTGCTGCAGTAACGAGGATGGTCATGGCCCTTCGGAGGCGGAGCGTTCGAGTGCGCGGTCGATGGCCTGCCGCACCCGTGGCGAGGACTCATTCTGCCGGTGCTGCCTGAGCGCCTCGGCGGCGGTGGGCGCGGACAACGTCCCCAGGATCCCCACGGTGCGCAGCCGCACCGCTTCAGAGCGCCGCGTCAGCAATCCCGTCAGTAGACCGACGACCGAGGGCTCGGCCTCCAGCGTGTCCGTGATGTGCGGGGCCGCAGCGTCCAAGGTCGATAGTACGAGCCCGTCGGGTGTGTCGGGCCGCAGTTGCCCTAGCAGGTACGGCAGGCCCTCCGGCTGTCCCAGGCTGTCGACGGCCGCCACCAGCGCACGCTCTACCGTGTGGTTCCACGATTGCAGGTCGTAGAGGGGTTCGAACCTCTTAAGTGCGTTCTCCGGGTCGCGTTCAGCAAGAATCTGGATGGCCGCGGCCAGCACGCGGTACGACGCCGTCGAGTCGTTCAGGACCGTGGAGGCCGCTTCGAGGGCCGGCGCCGCGGGTATGCGGTGCATGCTCGTAAGGGCGGCACGGCGGACCGAGGCGACGGAGTCGTCCTGGGCCACGTCGCTCAGCACCCGGGCCGCGTACGACTGGTCGCCGTAGGACGCCAGCCCCTCCACCGCTCGGGCGCGGACCATCGGGGCATCATCGTTCCTCGCCGTTGCCGCGAGCGCATCGCGGATCTCTCTCGCCGGCTCCTGCCGGGCCAGCGCGTCGGCAGCCTGGTAGCGCCCGGCCATCTCGTCGTCCCGGCGCAGCTGCGTGATCCACTCGTCCACGGGCTTGTCCACCTTCACGTCGGCCAGCAGCCAGTCGCCTGCGTTGAAGCGCACGAAAGAGATGGGCGAGCTTCCCGTAAACACGAACGTCGTGTCCGGCGTGTTCACCCGCACGCGCTGGGTAAACGGCTCCAGCGTGTAGAAATTCAACTCCACATCTACTTCGAAATCAAAAAGGGCGGTTCGCGCGGTATCCTGCACCTGTTCCACCCGCAGGCGATACAGGTTGTCGTTTTCTTCGCTGGTGTGCGTGACCCGCAGTTCTGGATGGCCCGGCGACCGGAACCATTGGTCGACGTACGGCTGGAGTGTGCCGCCCGTCTCGGCCTCCATCGCGCGCTGAAAGTCGCTGATGGTGACCGTCCCGCCCCGATGGGACCGCAGGTAGCGCCGTACGCCGCGCCAGAAAGCGTCCTCTCCCATCACCTGGCGGAGTTGTTGCAGCACGAGCGCGGCCTTCTGATAGGAATGGGCGTCGTACATCTGCACCGGATCCTCGTAGCCGTACCAGATGATGGGCCGCCGCATCGTCTCCGCGGCCTCCAGGTATCGCTCCCGATCCGTGATGCGGAGGGCCTGCCCCTCGGCCGCCCCATAGGCCTCCTCCAGATAGACCGACTCCAGGAACGTGGCAAACCCTTCTGTCAGCGCAGCGTTGGCCCAGTTTTCGTATACGACCAAATCGCCGAACCACTGGTGCGCAATCTCATGAGCCACCAGCGACCGCATGCGCCCGCCGATGTCCCGATAGGCCCGCGCGTCCCCCTGGATGGTTTCCGTGTAGAAGATGTTGGTCGTGTGCTCCATCCCACCCGCGGGAAAATCTCGTACGGGCACTTGCTTGAGATTGGGCCAGGGATAGCGGAGCCCGGCCTTGTCCTCGAAGACCTCCAGCATCTGCGGAGTCTCGCCGAAGATGAGATCGGCCTGATCGTGATATCCCGGCTCCGTGGCGTACCAGAGCGGCACCGTCGTGCCATCGGCCCGGCGCAGGGTGTCCGCCCGGACGACGAAGTCGCCAACCGCGAACGACGTCAGGTAAGCGGGCTGCGGGGCGTCGAGCACCCAGCGATCCCGGCGCATGCCGTCTCCGAGGCGCACCTGCTCCGCCAGCGCCCCCGTGGCCAGCGTGGTGAGGCTGTCGGGCACCGTCAGGGCGATCTCATAGGTGGCCAGTTCGTGCGGGTAATCCCACGTGGGGAACCAGCGCTGGCTGTTTTCCGGAAACCCGAACGTCCAGGCCTGATGCGCCTGCCCGGCTCGTGTCGGTGCGGAGGGCTTTACGAAGCCGAACGGGAAGGTCGCCGCATCATTGGCCACGGCGCTGTACAGGATGCGCACGGTCACCGTGTCCTCCGGGCTCACTGACTCGACGGGAAAGGCCCGCAGGTCGTCCGAGCCGTGGTCGAACCGTAGCGTGTCCGTCCGCTGCCGGTCGATGCCGGGCGTCGGCTGCGTGAGGGTGACGAGCGCTACGTCGAGATCGGCCGCGTCGAACCGAAGCTCATCCAGCGTCTGCCCCAGCGGCGTCAGGCGATGCAGCGCCGCGCCCTCCAGCCGCCCCTGCTCCAGATCGACGCGCAGGTCGAGCCCCGTGTGCAACAGGTCGTACTGGCGCTCCGGCGGCGCAAACCCCGAGCGATCCAGCGAGAGCACGGCATAGGTGGTGTCTGCCTGCACCGTGTCAGCCTCGGCAACTACTACCGTATCCGCTTCCGCTGCGGCGGACTCCACCGACTCTGCCGCAGGCTGCGAGGACCCGCACCCGGCCCCGACGAGGAGAAGCAACCCCGTAACGGCGACGGCGGCGAGCGTGGTCGGAAAAGGGGCTCGGTACAGTGACGGCATGCGTACGGGCTAGGCTCCTGCGGTGCGGCAACGCGTGGCGAAACGATCGATCTTCTCGACGGCCTGCTCGATCTGATCGAGGGCCGTGGCGTACGAACAGCGCACGTAGCCTGCCCCGCTCGGCCCGAAGGCGTCGCCCGGCACGACGGCGACGTGTTCTTCCTGGAGCAGGCGCTGGGCGAACTCCTCCGACGTGAGTCCGGTCGAGGTGATGTCCGGGAAGCAGTAGAACGCCCCTTCCGGTTCGAACGTGGGCAACCCGGCGGCCCGCATGCCATCGACGATGACGCGACGCCGGGCGTCATAGGCCTGCCGCATCTCCTCGACCTCGTCCTGGCACTCCTGAATGGCTGCGACGGCGCCGACCTGG
>JAAAOL010000395.1 GCA_009908885.1 Bacteroidota bacterium
GGTCGAAGAGGGGGTGCCGCCAGGTGGTGCGGAACGTGTCGAAGTGCCACGGTTCGAGGTCGCCGATGTGGCGCGGGTTGTAGTCGAAGCGGCAGACGTGGGCGAAAGGTAGAGCACCGAGTCCGAAATGTCTACGCGATCTCACCGGCAGGCTGGACGTCACGATCCAGTTGCTCGCCTAGCTGCTCCTGGGCTACTTCGAGATCGTAGTGCGCCTGGAGGTTCATCCAGAATTGCGCACTCATCCCGAAGAACTTGCCCAGACGGAGCGCGGTGTCGGCCGTAATGCTGCGCTTGCCGCGGACGATCTCGTTAATGCGACGTGCGGGAACGCGCATGGCCAGGGCGGCCTTGTTCTGGCTGAGGCCCATCGGCTCTAGAAACTCATCCTGGAGAATCTCGCCAGGATGCACCGGGGGCATCTTATCGGGTTGTGTCGGCATAGCGGTGTGACTGGTTCGATTGACAAGCTGCCCCGTCGAGCGTGTACCCGGGGCCGTGGTGCAGGATCTGGTTTGCAGTTAGTGGTAGTCCGTGATTTCGACGTCGTAGGCGTCACCCGATGACCATTCGAAGCAGATCCGCCATTGGTCGTTGATCCGGATGCTGTGTTGGCCTTCACGATCACCAGAGAGCGCTTCGAGGCGATTCCCTGGAGGTACGCGAAGCTCGTCCAGTTGGACGGCTGCATCCAGCATAAGCAGTTTCTTCAGCGCGCGCCGCTGGATGTCCTGTGGCAGCTTCCGGCTGTGGTCACGGGCAAAGATTTTCGCTGCTTCCTTGTCGCTGAAGGACTTGATCATCGGGACCGCCTTGCCCGTGCTAACACGTTTAACATATCGCGTATAACGTGACGCGTTAAACAGGGTTTCGTCCGTAGAAATCCATCGCTCCGTGTTACATCAGTCGCTCACCCGCTCGAAGGTGATGGGCCGGTAGAACGTCACGGTCAGTCCGTCGATGCCGCCCTCCGGCGTCAGGTGGAACTGCAGGAAGGAACGCGGCGGCATGTCGAAGAGGGGGTGCCGCCAGGTGGTGCGGAACGTGTCGAAGTGCCACGGTTCGAGGTCGCCGAGGTGGCGCGGGTTGTAGTCGAAGACGAGGTGGTCGCCCTCCAGGCGGACGGTGGCCTCGCCGGAGAGGGGGTTGGCATAGGTCCCGGCGTAGCGTTCTAGCGGCAGCGACATCGGCGCATCGGCCACGCGGGCCTGGCGCAGGGCGTTCTCGACACTGTCGGCTCGGGCCTCAGCCTCGCGCTGGCGCTCCAGGTATTCGGCAGACCAGTCGCGGGGAGGCTCCTCCAGGAAGGCATCGAGGATGCGATAGGTGATCGCCCACGGCAGGCGATTCGGGGCGCGGTTCGTGAGCACGATGACGCCCAGGCCGCGCTCGGGTAGGAGCGTCTGCAGCGAGATCATGCCGGTGAGGCCGCCGCTGTGGCTCACCATCTTCTCGCCCTTGTAATCGGAGATAAACCACCCGAGGCCGTAGCCATAGAAGTGGCGCTCCAGGTTCTCCGCGCTCCATGGGGATACCGGCAGCGGCATCTGAATCGTCTGCATCGCCCGGGCCGTGGCAGGCTGCAGCAGCGTGTCGCCGTCCAGGTGGCCGCCGCGCATCGTCAGGCGCATCCAGCGGCTCATGTCTTCGACGGTCGAGTTGAGCCCGGCGGCGCCCGGGATGGCGTCCACGTCGTCGTAGGCCACCACGCGCAGGGTGTCATTCACCACCTCGTGCGCGTCAGCCACGTTGGGGACGGCATCCAGCGTGTCGACGGTCGTGGTGGTGCGGGTCATGCCGAGTGGGTCAAGGATGCGTTCGTGTACTAGCGCGTCCCACGTCTGCCCGGTGACGGCCTCGATGACTTCGCCTGCTGCATGGTACATCAGGTTCTGGTACCGGAAATCCGCCCGAAACGCGCCCGTCGGTTCGAGGTGCGGGAGGCGGTCGATGATTTCGTCCTGGCTCAGGTCGTTGCCGATCCACAGATGATCTCCGCCGAAGGTGGGCAGCCCGCTCCGGTGCGTGAGCAGGTCGCGGATCGTGATCTGGCGGGTGATCCAGGGGTCGTGCAGGCGGAAGTCGGGCAGGTAGTCGATCACGCGGTCGTCCCAGTCGAGCTGGCCCTCGTCCACCAGCATCCCCAGCAGGGCGGCGGTGAAGGCCTTCGAGTTGGACGCCACGTCGAACAGGGTCTGCGCGTCGACGGGCGTGTCGGTGCCGAGGGTGCGCGTGCCGTAGCCCTTCGCAAAGAGCAGCGCGTCGTCGTAGACGATGCCGACGGCCGTGCCGGGCGTCTCCCAGGCGGTGACGGCCTCGGCGATGTACGCGTCGAGCGCTTGGAGATCGACCGGAGCCTGTTGCGAACGAACGGGGGCGGCCAGCAGGAGGAGCAGGCCCACGAGGGCGAGGAGGCGGCTGGAACGCATGGAGAGGAGCAGTTGGGTGAGGAAGTCGAGCCTCCGCAAGGTAACGCCTCCACGCAGCGACCGCAACGGAAGGCGCCACAGCGTCGATCTTCCCATGCGGCACCGCGTAGGACGCTATCCGAGCCCGAGGTCCTTCCTCCTTCCCCATTCCACCCATGCCTGCCGACGATTGCTGGTTCGAGGACGCACGCGTACGCCCGGACCGAAAGGCGACGCTCGAAGCGCTCATCCACCGCGTCTTCGCCCGCCGCAGCGTGGCGCACCTGCGCGACTGGCAGAGCGACTGGCATCGGAAGGATCTGATCCGCGACATCCGCTCGCAGAGCACGCAGTATGCCGCCGTCAGCGATCCGGAGAACGGCCCGATTCCGTTCGCCCTCGGTCACCTCCGCATCCGCGACGGGCACCTGGAGACCGTCGCCACCCCGCTCGCCGTGGAGCACCCCGAGGTGCTGGTGCGCCTGCTCAGCGAGTTCTTGGAGCCGGGCGCCTGCGTGTGGTTTCGGCAGGGCGAGGCGCAGGTCGGCTGGGAGATCCGTGGAGAAGGCGCCGTCGAGCGGCTGTCAGGGGAGGACGAGGTGGAGCAGGCCTGAGCCAGCCCTCTACGATTCCGCATCCAGCGTGGCCTGCAGACGGCGCTGCCAGCGCGTCAGTCGTTCGCCCGTCGCCCAGCGATCCATCACCACGGCGGCTCGGGCGGACAGGCGCCGCTCCAGGCGGGCCGGGCCGACCCCGTCGTCCTCGATGCGATGCACGGTCAGGCGTTGCGGGTGCAGGACGACCACCCAGGACTCGTCGGGAGCGATCACCGCGTCCACAGCATCCGGCACGGCCTCTTGAATGGCAGACCACGAGAGGGAAGGCATGGGGCGGCCCAGAAGCGACGGTGGCAGAGCAACTTGGAGGGGAAGATCCACCATCACCTCCTGCGCAGACTCATCGACCCCATCGAGGCGGCCGACGACTCTCCACCGCCCCTGCTGGTGGCGCAGGGCCCAGTTCGCCGGATCGGTCTCGCTCGACAGCTGCGCCCGTCGCTTCGGGTCGCGCAGGCGTGCCAGGTAGTCCGTCGTGGCCTGTTTCAGGGTTGCCTGCGCGGGCTCCCCGAGCACCTGGTCGATGGTCAGCCCGGTGTGCGTCACGCTGTCGATGGGGACGACGGCGAGCGTGTTGAACAGCCAGGGGTGGGCGGCACCCTCGCAGTAGCCCGCGCTGCGCTGCTCCAGGGCCAGGTACGCCGGTCCTGCATAAAGCACGTCCTGCACGCGGTGCCCCTCGCAATATTCGCCGTTGTACGGTTGGATGCCGGACCATCGCGGCAGCGTGCCCTGGGGGGCTGCCCACGCGAAGTCCTCCACCCAGTCGTTGTAGATGCTGCGCTTCACCCCCACGCGCCAGAACTCGTCGGGGCGGGGGATGAGCAGTCCGGACGTGGCCGCCTCGACGCGGAAGGTGCTGTCGGAGTGCGTCAGAAAGAGCGTCCGATACACCGAGCGGGCCGTCGAGTCGGTGGACGTGGCGTAGTACGGCAGCGGCTTGGGGATGGGCTGGGCGAGGCGCAATCCCAGCAGGACGCCCTGGGCCTCCGGAGGCGCCTGCGCGTTAGCCGCAGGCGGGCCGAGCGTGACCGCCAGAAGGAGAAGGGCAAGCAGAGCGCGGAGCATAACGGGGCAGGCCGAAAGGCAGAGTGACCACGGCGTCACGGCGCGAGCTAGGGCGTCAGAGCGGCGTCCGGAGACCGCAGGAGACGACGTGCGACGGTCGCGTCGCCGTCATTGGGCGCCGGTCGCAGATCGAGCAAGTCCGCCATCAGATTGTAGAGGTGGACGTTTTCGAAAGGTTCCACCACGGCGCCAGCGTCGAAGGCCGGGCCGTGGCCGAGAAAGAGCCCGTGCATCGAGCGGAGCTGCGGGTCGTAGCCGTGCGTGCCGCCGTCGTAACGCTCCGGACGTTCTTCGTAGCGCGCCCGCGTCGTGATGACCCAGCCCTCGTCCGCGATCCCGATGATCGGGGGGATCCGGCGGTGCGCGTCGAAGTGGAGGCGGTCCGGCATCTCGGATTTCCGGTGGACCGTCAGGTGCGGCGCCTGGCGGAGGGCGGCGTAGACGCTGTCTTCGCGTCCCGGCTCAGGGCGGAGCATGACGACCGGATTCCAGTCCACCACCTGCACGTCGTCCAGGTCGATGTAGTCGTCCAGCAAGATCACGCGCTCCGACGACGTGGCGATCATCCCGTGATCCGAGACGACCAGCAGATGCATCCGCCCGAGGAGGTCGCGCGCCTCCAGGCCATCCACCAGCATGCCCAGGTAGCGATCTACCTCCGCGATAGCCTGCGCGGTGCTGTCGGAGTCGGGCCCGTACCAGTGGCCTTTGGAGTCGACGCGGCTGAAGTAGAGCGTCAGGAACGACGGGCGCTCGTCGGCGGGTCGGTCGAGCCAGTCCAGCACCTGCGCCACGCGCGCCGCGCCCGGCATGTCGCCGTCGTAGGGCAGCCAGTAGGTCGGACGGTGCCCCTGGATTACCGCTTCCGAGCCGGGCCAGAACAGCGTCGCGCTCCGCAGACCCTGCTGCTGCGCCGTCACCCAGATCGGCTCGCCGCCCCACCAGCGGCCGTCACTCACGGCCTCGCGGTTGCCCAGGCTGAACGACGCGTCGAAGACGGGATCGTACATGTTGTTGGCGATGATCCCGTGGTGCTCCGGGTAGAGGCCGGTGACGATGGTGTAGTGGTTCGGAAACGTCTTGGTGGGAAACGCCGAGATGAGCCCCTCCGTCCGCGTCCCCT
>JAAAOL010000027.1 GCA_009908885.1 Bacteroidota bacterium
TATCACCCACCTGAATCAGCACGACGCCCCTCAACAAAAACGGGACGCCTCTCCGTGGAGACGCCCCGCGCTGTGGTCTCGGGATGCGATGCCGACGCTACCGGATGCGGTTGCGTTCGTCCCAAATGGGGATGAGCAGCTCGTAGTTGCCCACGCCGTTCTCGTCGACGAAGATGAATTGCTTGCCGATGCGGTAGTAGTACCACACCTGGTACGGCTTGGCGTTGAAGTTGTACGGGTGGCGCTCCACGAAATCGGGCTCGCCGAAGAGGACCAGCACCTGCCCCCGGTCCGTCCGCCAGCCGTCGGTGAGGCTGCCGTACTCCTCGTTCGCATAGGCCACGCGGTAGTAGTATTCCTCCATCCGCTCGTTGCGCTGCGTGCCGGGCGTCGGGTCGCGCCGCTGCCAGAACTCCTGGAAGCGCTGGAGCCGCTCGGCGTGGTTGTTGGCGTCTTTGATGCGGCGCAGCTCGCGGCGCTTGGCGATGTACTGAAGCTGGTTGACGGCCTCGTCGAGGTTGCTCACGTGCTCGGCCAGGCCCGTCCAGGTGGCGGCCACGACGTGCTCGGCCTGGGCCAGCGTGCGCCCGCTGGCGTCATCCACCCGCACCCGCACCAGGTAGTCGCCCACCTCGAAGTCCTCGATGGCCAGCTCGACGATGGTCTGGTTGGTGCCTGCCTGCAGATCCGTCTCCTCCGTGACGCGGTGCACCGGCGGCCCCTCGGCCACGCGCCCGACGGTGGCCTCATTCCCCGGCAGCAGTCCGCTCACCCGATCCATATTCAGCACCTCGCGCGTCACCTGCACCGTGCGCGGCCGGTCAGCGTAGACCTCGTAGAAGATGTTGAGCCCGAATTGGTCGGTCCCGACGCGGCTGTCGACGCTGGGCGAGATGGTGTTGGTAGCCTCGTCGTACTCGTCCAGCAGCATGAGGTCGCTGATGGCGACGGCGCCGCTCAGGTCGCGCACCCGGATGGGCACCTCACGGACAAAGGCCTCGTTCGTGTCCTGGTCCTCCAGCTTGACCTGGAGCGTGTAGCGGCCCGGCGCCAGGTCGATCGAATGGAGCGTCCGGTCGAAGAACTGATCGGACTGCGTGGCGACGAAGGTGCCCACCACGACCCGGCTCTCCCAGATGCTCGTGGTGGTGAGGCCTTCGGGGCGGCCCTGGTCGTCCAGCGCGAAGACTTCCGCGGTCACCTCGTACGTGGCGGTGAAGCCATTGGCCGTGTTGAGGAATTGCAGCCGTGCGTACGGCACCTTGGTATAGATGTCCACGCGGGTGAGGCCCTCCGGGGCGTCACCGCGCACGCTGACCGCGCTCACTTCGAATTCCGGCGGGGCTTCGCTGGCCTGGGCCTGGGCCTCGTGGACGATTCCAGCGAGGAGCAGTCCCACGCACAGCAGCCCACTCCATGTTAGCTTGCGTAGCATGTCGATACTGCGTACGTCGTACCGTTGTCCCATACAACTCCGAGCGCTTCCTTGGCGATGCAGATGGCGTCGGTGGTGGTCTACGCGTGCGGCGAGGCGCGAACGCCCGCCGGGGTCGGACCGGCGTGCCGACGCCTCGCACGGTGTCCATGATCAAGTATCGCAAAATGACACGGCGCGTTCCAGCCTAGCTGCGTGGCCCGTCGATATCCTCTGGCGAATCGTTGCACGCTCCCGCTGAGCCGAACGCGCCCGTGCCGGAGCTCACGTAAACAGCGCCTCGACGAAGCGGCGACGGTCGAACACTTGCAGATCCTCGACGCTCTCGCCCACCCCGATATATTTTACGGGAACCTGGAACTCATTCGAAATACCAATCACAATGCCCCCTTTGGCCGTGCCATCCAGCTTGGTCAGCACCAGGCCCGTGATGTCCACGCTCTTGGTGAACTCCTCAGCCTGCCGGATGGCGTTCTGCCCGGTGGAGGCATCGAGCACGAGCAGCACCTCGTGCGGCGCGTCGGCCACCTGGCGGTCCATGACGCGCTTGATCTTCGAGAGCTCGTCCATGAGGCCGCCCTTGGTGTGCAGGCGTCCGGCGGTGTCGATGAGGACCACGTCGGTGTCGCGGCTCTTGGCCGAGGCCAGCGTGTCGAAGGCGACGGCGGCGGGGTCGGCGCCGTGCTTCTGCTTGATGATGGGCACGCCGGCCCGGTCGGCCCAGATGTCGAGCTGCTCGATGGCGGCCGCGCGGAACGTGTCCGCCGCACCCAGCAGGACGCTCTTGCCCGCCTTCCGGTAACGATAGGCCATCTTGCCGATGGTGGTCGTCTTGCCCACGCCGTTGACGCCGACCACCATGATGACGTGCGGCTTGTACGGGAGCGGCGCACTGAAGTCGGCGGGGCGCTCGGGCGCGTGCTCCAGCATCAGCCGGGCGATCTCGTCGCGGATGAGCGCGTCCAGCTCCTTGGCCGAGACGTACTGGTCGCGCGCCACGCGCTCCTCCACCTCTTTGATGATGTCGAGCGTGGTGGTGACGCCTACGTCGCTCGTCACGAGCACTTCTTCCAGTTCGTCCAGCGTCGTGGCATCGACGGTGTCTTTGCCGCGGATCAGCCGGTCCAGCTTCCCGAAGAGGCTCGACTTGGTCTTCTCCAGCCCCTCCTCCAGCCGCTCCTGCTCGTGCTCCTGCTCGGCGGTGCGCGTCTCCTCCTGCTGCGACGACTTAAAACGGTCGAAAAAACCCATGTATGATCGATCAGTGTGGTACGTGCAGAGGGATTCGTCGAGGACGATAGTAGCGGGGAACGCGCCCGACCGGAGATATGTGCCCGGCCGCCGGACGCCAGACCGCGCTGCTTACTTCACGGCGTCGGGTTCGCGCTGGATCGAGGCTACGGTGCGCCCGTCCTCTCCGTCGAGGCCTGCGTCTGCCGGGAGGACGCCCTCGCGCCGGACGCGCAGCCCGCGAATGACGTAGAGCCCGAGCGAGTAGACCAGCAGCGCCGTCGTGATCCAGATGCAGGCCTGCATGACGGGCGGGTCGGCGCGGAGCAGGGCGGCGACGACCGTCACCCCCAGCGCCGTCACGGCGACCTTGCCCGCCCAGATGCTCATGACGACCTGGTTCGTCCGCTTGGCGACCAGAACGCCGCCGACGATGATGGTGGCGTCGCGCGCGAGGACCAGCGCAGCGAACCAGAGCGGCAGGGTGGGCTCAATGGGGCGAAAGACGAGGGCCCCGGTCACCGCCACGGCCATCACCTTATCCGCCAACGGATCGAGCACTTTGCCCCAGTCCGACACCGTATGCGACCACCGGGCGAGGCGCCCGTCGAACCAGTCGGTGATGGCGGCCACGACGATCAAGCCCAGCAACCACGACGTGGGGCCGCCCACGTAGACGAGGTACGTGATCGGGATGGCGAGCACCGCACGGCACAGGCTCAGGGCATTGGCGTACGTCCAGAACGGCCCGAGGCGCCGGATGATGGACATCACCGATGCGGCACGCGGAGTCGACATGGCGCACGTGGGGTGAATGCGAGGCAGGATAGCGGGCTGTGATGGGAGAAAGATACGCACCATTGCCCGTTTGGTTTGTTAATATTCCTCGGTCCGCGCCGCCCTGTTCCCTGTCCACCGCCCGCTCCGTGTCCTGGCTCCTGCCCCTGAGTACCGCCTTCGCCCTCCACGCCGGCTACTGGCTGCTGGCCCGCCGCGGCCTGCGCCGCACGTGGCGCCGCGCGCCGGAGGTGGACGACGCCGAGCTGCCGCCCGTCTCCGTCGTCGTCGCCGCCCGCAACGAGGCCGCCCGGCTGTCGGACCTGCTCGAAGCGCTCCTCCGGCAGATGCACCCCCGGTACGAAATCATCGTGGTGGATGACGCCTCGACCGACGCCACCGCCGACGTGGTGCGCGCCTGGCAGAAGCACCACGACCGCCTCCGGCTCGTCCGGGTGACCCGTCCTGTGGCGCCGCGCAAGAAGCACGCGCTGACCCGGGGCATCGCCGCCGCCCGCTACGAGCGCCTCGCCTTCACCGACGCCGACTGCACGCCCCCGCCGTCGTGGCTGCGCACCCTGGCCGCTCATGCCCACCGGGACCCCGACGCGCTGCTCATCGGCTACAGTCCGTTCCGGCGCGAGTCCGGCCTGCTGAACCGCTTCGCGCGCTACGAGACATTCGTCACCGGCGTGCTGACGGCGGCCTCGGCGGGGCTGGATCGGCCCTACATGGCCGTCGGGCGCAACCTCAGCTACCCGACGTCGCTGTTCGACCGTATCGGCGGCTTCGCACACTCGCAAGCCTCCATGAGCGGCGATGACGACCTGCTGGTCCAGGAGGTGCACCAGCAGCAGGCGGCGCCCATCTACGCCGTGCTGGACCCGGAGACGTTCGTCCCCACCGAGGCGTCCTCCACGTGGCGGGCGTGGCTGCGCGGCAAGCGGCGGCACGTCTCGGCGGGGCGCTTCTACCGGTGGCGGGCGCTGGCGCACCTCGGGCTGTTTCAGGGCTCGGGCGCGCTGCTGTGGGCCGCCCCGCTGCTGGCCGGGTGGGCGGGCGCGGCCCTGCTGGGCGGCAAGCTAGCGGTGCAACACACCGTCCTCCGCGAGGCCGCCGCCCTGCTGGACGAGCGCGACCTGCTGCCCGGCCTGCCGCTGTGGGATCTGCTGCACACGGCCTACCTCGCCGCCATCACCCCCTTCGGCGCGACGCCGCCGCAGCGGTGGTGATCTGCATCAAGAGGGCGTGAACCGGCGAACCCACTCTCCATAGCGACGTTTTCCTCCCGTCGCTCATCCATCCGATCCCCGCACCATGGCCTCGCCCGAGCAGGACACCCCGCCCGTCGTCCCGGACTACAACAAGCCCGAGGCGCCCGGCATCAGCATGAACTTCGACAACACGGTGTCGCTCTACCACATCGTGCAGCCCGAGGACAGCTTCGCCCGGGCCGCGCAGGACGTCTTCGCGCTGGTGCAGGAGGCGCAGGAGCGCTTCCCCGACTGGCCGCGCGTGCTCTACGTCGACATCCTCGGGCACGACGGCCCGCGCCACGGCTTCGACGAGGACTTCATCGAGTTCCAGCAGGAGTTCATCTTCTCCACCGTCGCGCCCTTCCTGACGGGCTTCGAGCTCCCGCTGACCGGTCCGCTCCTCAACCCGGAGCACCAGCGCAACGACCTGCCCGATCAGCTCGTCATCCAGGACGAAGAGGACGACGACACAGCCTAAGTGGAATCAACCAA
>JAAAOL010000204.1 GCA_009908885.1 Bacteroidota bacterium
AATCCCGGGAAGAGCGTTCGCACACGCTGCTCGATCTGTTCGTCCGTAGCGTGGTGCTCGTCGGCCTTCAGGAAGGCGCGGACGTGGGCCGTGCTGTCAGCCACGAAGGCTGCGGCCTCGTACGTCGGCCCGATCCGGTCGATGTTGGGCGTGGCGAAGTCCGTGTAGCGGTACGGGCCGGGGTCGCCCACCTCGTTGGCGGCGGACACGGTGCCCTTCAGTCCGAGGCCGCCCGCAGGATCGCGGGTGTGCAGGTGGATGGTGCCCGCCGGGGCCATCATGCCCGCCACGAACGCGGGGCGGCTGATGACCTCGACGTACGCGATCTCGGACAGTGGCAGCGGCAGCATGTCGAGCACGGGCGCGTCCAGCAGGCCGAGGTCCACGGGCTGGCCGTCCACCAGCAGCGTCCAGGTCGAGGTCTGTAGCGGAGCGAGCCCTGCAGCGGCGGCCTGCCAGGTGTACCCGTCGATCGTCGCCGCGTCCCAGTCGTCCAGCAGCCGGAAGAGGTCGCCCAGCCGCGTGATGCCCGCCTGCCGCACCTCCTCAGCAGACAGGACCCGAACGCCGGGGCCAGGCGTCGTCGGTTGCGCCGATGCCACCCAAGGCATCAGCAGGAGCAGCAGCGCCCCCAGCCAGGCCCTCCACCTCCGGTCATCGAACGACGTACTTCTCCTCATCGCAAGAACGCCTTCATCCATCCGGGCGTCGCGAGGCGGTAGCTCAGACCCGCCGAGGCGTACCACAGCTTCAGGCGCAGGAACGTGTAGACTTTCAGATAGTCGCCCGCCACGTACACCGACACCGGTCCAGCTACGCGGACAGCCACGCGGGCGCGTCCGCTCAGCGCCAGTTCACTTTCCGTGCGCACCCCGGCGAACGTCGACTCGTCGAACGTCATGCGGTAGTTGCCGAGCCGTAGGCCCCCCTCCAGCCGCAGCCGCCCGACGTCACCGCGCAGGCCCCAGCCCGCGAAGAGGTGCAGCGCGTCGAAGCCCGGCACCGTCACCGGCGCGGCCACGCGGTAGCGGTGGAAGCTGCCGCCGGCTTCGAGGTAGCCCAGGTAGAAGGGCGTCGTCACGCTTCCGTCGAGGCCAAAGCCCTGCTGCCACTCCGTATGCAGGAAGTTGCGGTTCACGTTGCGGGTCGTGCTCGCCTGCACCTCCAGCGTCTCGAACCGCTGCGCGGCAGCCGGGAGGGCGCCCAGGCTCGCGAGGAGCCCGATCAGGACGGCGACGGACCAGCGCATCGGCTAAAAGGAGAGGTCGTAGGCGCGACGGGTCGAGAGGCGCAGCCCGATGGCAAGCAGGCCGGACACACGAGTGTCGGTAGCTCCGTCCACGTTCGCGACGTTGTCGACGAGGTTGGCGCCCACGTCGGCCCGGACCCACCAGCGGGGCGAGCGCTGCCAGAAGAGGCGCAGCGCCGGGCGGAGGGTGCGCTCGATGGTGCCGTCCAGGATGGTGCCGACGTCGGTATTCTTCGGGGGGAAGGTGCCGCGCAGGTCCTGCTCGCCCTGCAGCAACACGTCCACGCGAGGCGTCAGGCGAAGGCCGAGGGCGAGGCGGTCGAGGTAGAGATCGGCGAAGGCGCTGGCCTGCACGTAGTCGCTGTATTGGGTGGCCAGGCCGCGCAGCAGGTAGATGTATTTTCCTTCCGGCTGCCCGGTGTTGTACGTGCGGGAGGCGACCATCGTGAGGCGCGCCCCGACGTCCATCGTCGCGGCGGCGTAGGTGAGCGAACTGGTCAGGGCAAACGACGTCGGCTCGGCGCCCAGGTTCAGCACGTCCAAATCGTCGAACAGGAGCTGCCCGTGGAGCGTCCACCGGCCCCGCTGCGCCCACACGAGGCCGCCGACGAAGCCGTTGTTCTCGTCATTCTTCGGCGTGTTGTCCACGACGGCGATCAACGGGTGGAGGGGGTTCAGGAATTTGAGGGAGACGCCCGCATTGCTGGCAGAGTAGAGGGCGGACTCCAGGATGGCGAACGACAGATGCGGTGACGGGCGCCAGTCCCACCGGTGGGCGGCCAGAAAGCGGCGGCGGCTCCCCTGATCTTCGAAGAAGTCCTCCGCGCGTCCGGTGTAGCGACCGTCCTCGGTGATACTATCGAGTTCGCCCAGCAGCCCACTTACGGACAGTCGGTCTCCACCGAGGCGCAGTGAAAGCTGATCGTAACTGCGCGGGTTGTCGCTGACGACGGTGGCGGCTTCGCTCGGCACGCTCCAGTGCCGCCCCAGGCGTCCCAGCGTCAGCGAGGCCCATCGGCCGTTCACGCTCGCATACGAGTCCTCGCTGCGCGCCAGGATGCGGAGCGCCGTGTCGAAGCTGTCGGGGTCGCGGTCGTAGTAGAGGTCGTGCCGTGAGCCGATGGCAACGACCACCGGTCCGGTCTCGGCCCACAGTTCGAGGTCGCCATACGGGTAGGCATGCAGCGTGTCGCCGAGGGGGCGGAGCGGGTTCAGGCGCTCGCTGTCGGTCGCCCGGACGCCCGCCTCCAGGTCCGCCCCGATCCGGGCGCCTTCAGCGGCCAGGGGTGCGCCGAGCATGGCCTCCAGCAGGGCGGCCCAGCGCGCCTCCGTGGGACTCAGCGTCTCGCGGTCCAGGTCGGCCAGCGCAGCGCGGACGGCGCCATAGCGGTAGGGTAGGGCCGTGGGGTTGAGCGTCAGCAGGTGCCCCCGTCGCTGGAGCCGCTCGATGTGCTCATACGCGACGTGCTCCACCGGCAGAAAGCGGTGGTCCTGTCCGAGGGCCGTCCCGATCCCCAGGAGGCCCAGCAGCAGGAACGTCAGCAGAGTACGCATACAGGTGGACAGGCGAGACGATAGGCGAGGAACGAGGCGCAAGATAGGAGGGAGCCAACCAAATATCGACCGGATTCGCGCGCGGCCCGGCTGGTGCGTAGATTAGACCGTCCGTCGCTGGAACCCTGGCCCGGCGATGCCCTTCCAAGCGACACTCCCTTCCCTCACGGATCTGCCTGCTCCCCGGTGTCTCGCCGCGTCGAACTCATAGCGCTGCTGCTGGTCGATTTTCTGGCCTTCAGCGCAGCCTGGCTGCTGCTCTACCTCGCGCGGTTCGAGTGGCAGTGGTTCATGCCGGATCGCGAACCTCCGGCCACGCTCTGGGGGGCGATGGTGGTCGTGTCGCTCTTCTGGATCGTGGTCTTCCTGTTCTTCGGGATGTACCGGGAGCGCTACGCCGAGAGCCGCTTCGACGAACTGGTCTCACTCGTCAAGGTGGTCACGGTCGGCATCCTGGTGCTGTTCTTCGCCATGTTCATCCAGCAACTGGACGAAGGCGAGGCGCGCTCGACGATCCTGCTCTACTGGCTGCTGGTCTACGGCTGCGTGGCGCTGGGACGGCTGGCCGTGCGATCGGCCCAGAAAGCGCTCATCCTGCGCGGATATGGGCGGCACCGAGCGCTCATCGTGGGATGGAGCGACCGGATCGAGGAGCTGTACGAGAACGTGGCGCAGTATCCGGCGGCGGGCCTGCACGTCGTCGGCGCGATCCGGCTGCAGCGGCCGGACGAGGAGGAGCAGGTGCCCCCGTCGGAACGCATCATCACCCCGGCGGGCGGCGATGGGGCCGACGTGCTCACGGCGCCCCACCGGACGGATGCCACGTCCATCGAAGCCCTGCCGCGCCTCATCGACGAGCTGGAGGTGCAGGACGTGCTGATCTCGCTCGGCTCGGAAGATCACGAGCCGCTCTACGAGGTGCTGCGCCTGTGCGACGGCAAGTCGGTCACGCTCAAGCTGGTGCCGGATTTCTACATGATCATCGGCGGGATGGCGCGGACCGAGCACATGTACGGGCTCCCGCTCATCGAGGTGCTGCCGGAGCCGATGCCCGCCTGGGAGCAGAGCACGAAGCGCCTCATCGACATCGCCGTCTCGCTGATCGTGCTCACGGTGGGTCTGCCCGTGTGGATCGTGCTGGGCCTGCTGGTGCGCCTCACGTCGCCGGGCCCGGCCATCTACCGGCAGCAGCGCGTCGGCCAGCACGGGCGGCCCTTCACGATGTACAAGTACCGCACCATGCATCAGAACGCCGAGGCGAAGACCGGGCCGGTGTGGGCGACCGAGGACGACCCGCGCTACACGCCGCTGGGCCGATGGATCCGCAAGACGCGCCTGGACGAGGTGCCGCAATTCTGGAACGTGCTCAAGGGGGACATGAGCCTCGTCGGCCCGCGTCCGGAGCGGCCCTACTTCGTGGAGAAGCTGGCCGAAGAAATCCCGCTCTACAACCGCCGCCACCGCGTCAAGCCGGGCATCACCGGGTGGGCGCAGGTCATGTGGAAGTACGACCAGAGCCTGGAGGACGTGCGCCAGAAGGTGAAGTACGACCTCTTCTACATCGAAAACATGAACCTGCGGATGGACTTCAAAATCCTCTTCCGGACCATCAAGACGGCGCTGGCCGGACAGGGACAGTAGGGTGGGGATAGGGGGAAGAGGGAGGAGGGAAGAGGGGCGCGTAGAGCTAGCAAAATGCCAATCAACTCTGAGCACATGTACCGAGGTCTATTAGCGATCGCTTTCATCCTGTTGATCGGCGGCGTGGGCTGTGAAACCGCGCAAGGGCCGTCGCCGGACGCTGCGTCGGATACGGTCACCGTGCGCGTCATGACGTACAACATCGAGGACGTGCGGACGGCGGACGTGCTGAATCCCGACCATCCGCGCCTCCGGAAGGCCGCAGCCCTCATCCAGCGGCTGCGTCCGGACATCCTGCTTATCAACGAGATGACGTACGATATGCCCGGCGGTCCGGACGTGAAGGAGGGGTCCGCGCCTGGGCAGAACGGGCGTCGCTTCGCTGAGAATTTCCTGGCCGTGGCGCAGGCCGATACGCTGGAGCCGCTCCAGTATCAGGCGCTCACGCCGCCGACCAACACGGGCCTCGCCAGCGGGCTCGACCTGGACAACGACGGGCGCATCACGATGACGTATCCCGCACCGGCGCCGTCGAACCCGGACGGCAGCCCCGGACCGCAGTCTGCCGGAGGCCGAGCGTATGGCAACGATGCGTTCGGCTTCGGCATCTTTCCGGGGCAGTATGGCATGACGTTGCTCGTGCGCGAAGGCTTTCGCATCGACCGGGACCGCGTCCGCTCCTTCCGGCTGCTGCGCTGGGCCGACCTGCCCGATCCGAACCTGCCCATCGACCCGGCCACCGAAGAACCCTGGTACACCCCGGACGAACTCGAAACGCTCCGCCTCAGCTCCAAGACGCACATCGACGTGCCGGTGACGCTCCCGAACGGCGTGACCATACACGTCCTGGCCAGCCATCCCACGCCGCCCGCCTTCGACGGGCCCGAGCAGCGGAACGTGCTAAGGAACGCCGCGGAGATCCGGTTCTGGGGCGACTACCTGGATGATGCCGCCTACATCGAGGACGACTCCAGCCAGGGCGGGGGGCTTCCGGCGGACGCTCCGTTCGTGCTGATGGGCGACCTGAATGCCGATCCGGACGAGGGCGACGCCACGGAGGCGATCACGCACCATCTGCTGGACCATCCCCGCGTACAGGGCGACGTGACCCCCACCGCCGATTCGCTCGGCCAGACGGTGTATCCCGACCTCGACCCGGACGACACAGCCCAGTGGGGCCTCCGCGTGGACTATGTGCTGCCGTCGGAGAACTTGCCAGTACAGGGCAGCGGCGTCTACCGCCCCGTCGGCGCCGATACGGCGGGCGTCGCCGTCAGTGATCACTTTCCGGTATGGCTCGACGTGGCCGTGCCGCCCCAACCCTGACGCCTCGTACGGATTCGGAGAATTGGTTTATGGATCCTGGTGTCGCACGCCGTCTTGCGTGTTTCGTGTTGCGTGACATGCAAGCGCCGACGCTTCAGCAGCACCCCCTCACGCAGTACGCATCACGCACCACGTTCTCAGCTACACGGACATCGCCAGACGAAACCGATATCCCCATGGATTGGATACAACGTCACGTCACCCTCGACCCCCATCCTCGGGGTTTTCATCTCGTCACGGATGACGTCCTCGAACAGGTGCCGGAGCTGGCCGACATCGAGGTCGGTATCGCGCATGTCTTCATCCAACACACCTCTGCCGGGCTGACGCTCAACGAGAATGCGAGCCCGGCGGTGCGGCACGACTTCGAGGCGCATTTCGACGAGATGGTGCCGGAGAACCAGCCGTATTACGAGCACACGCTGGAGGGGTCGGACGACATGCCCGCACATATCAAGGCGTCCCTGCTCGGTAGCAGTCTGTCGATTCCCATTCGGGACGGCCGGCTCGACCTCGGCACGTGGCAGGGCATCTACCTCTGCGAGCACCGGAACCACGGCGGCCGACGTACGCTGGTCGTCACCATCCACGGTCAGCGTGGGGGCGCGTGACTCCGAGACGGGTCAGGCCGACTCGTTCTCGTCGCCCAGCAGCCAGTCCGAGAACGTCGGCCAGTGGTCGAAGCAGTAGGCGTCGTCGGCCCGGGCGCGCTGATCGTCGGTGTGCCCGTTGGCCCGGTACCAGGCTACCTGCCAGCCTGCCTGGCGGGCACCGAGCACGTCGGACGTATAAGAGTCGCCCACATAGAGGATCTGTTCCGGCTGGGCGTCGGCGCGATCGGCCGCATGCGCGAAGAGCCGGGGGTGCGGCTTCATGACGCCGACGTCTTCACTGATGATCACGGCCCGGGCGCGCTCACGCAACTCCGGGAAGCGCTCGAACTTGGCGCGCTGCACCTCGGCGAAGCCATTGGTCAGGATGCCCACCGGATGATGGTCGGCCGCGGCGTGGAAGGCCGCGCGGGCGGATTCCGGCAGCGTCCAGTGGCGCGCATATCGGCGCAGGTAGTAGCGGTTCAGGGCATCAGGGTCGAGCGTACTGATGCCGAGGGTTTCCAGGGTGCGGGCAAAGCGCTGGTGCTGCAGGGTCTCTTTGCTGATCTCGTCGTGGCTGTACTGCTCCCAGAGCGGTGTGCTGTGCCCGTGGTACACCTCGTGCAGCCGGTCCAGCGTCACGCCGTCGAAGTGGGCGCCGTGCGCCTCCAGCACGTCGCCCAGGCCAGCCCGTTCTGCCGCGCGATGGTCCAGCAGGGTGTCGTCGAGGTCGAAGTAGACGAAGCGGATTGCGGGCATGGGATGGGGTCGTGACTGAGTTATGCTGATGCAGTCTGGTGCTTGTCAGGATAGCCGGGCCTGTACGCCGTAACGCGTAATCGGTAAGCGTAATCGGTATACTCTGGGCCGAGGCTACTTCGCCGATGCTTCCTCCGCGGGCAGGCCGCGGATGCCGTCGATCTTCTGCAAGGCCTCCAGCATGCGCAGGGCCGAGGAGGGGCCCATCTGATAGGTGGCGTGGATGATGGCATGCCCGGCGTCGGTCGGCTCCGTACGGACGGCGCTCTTCGGGATTTCGAACGTGTCAAGCACCAGATGCACCCGACGGCGGACGAGTCCATCGGGAGGCACGAGGATCGAGATCGTCTCCGGGGTGCCCCGTCGGCTGAACCAGGTGCGCACCGGGCCGAGGACGACGAGGACCAGCAATACGAGCAGCGTCGTGGCCGTGGCCAGGACGGGAAAGCCGACCCCTATGCCGAGGCCGATGCCCGCGGCGACCCAGATCGTGGCGGCGGTGGTGAGGCCCTGCACGGAGCCGCGCGCCTGGATGATGGTGCCCGCTCCGAGGAAGCCGATCCCCGTCACCACCTGCGAGGCGATCCGGCTCGGGTCCACGCGGGTGATGGCGTCCGGCCCTGACGTCGTCAGCGCAATCAGGTCGCTGATGATCATGTAGAGCGTCGCGCCGACCGTGATGAGCACGATGGTGCGTAACCCCGCCGGTTTCTCTTTGCGCTCCCGCTCGATGCCGAGCAGCAGCCCGCAGCCGACGGCCACGAGGATCTTCACGGCATAGCCTGGTGCGAGGGTCGAGAGGAGATCCCAGTTGTCCAGCATAGCGTCACCTCGGTCCGTCTACGCGCGCCGCGCGCCGCCAAGCGTCACAGCGACATCTCGAACATGGCGTACTGCTTGTCCACCACGCCGCCCATGTCCTCCAGCGAGTTCTTCATGACGCTATTGGTGTCCAGCACCCAGCTCATTTCGCAGGCGTCGTAGCCATGCTTCGGCCCGTTCTCGATGGTGGCCAGGACGAGCAGCGTGTCGAGCGCCCGGCCCTGGTACTGCTGGCGCACGCCCATCAGCGGCATGCGGCACTCGTAGACCCCGCCGAACTGGGCGTAAGCGAGCAGCTTGGGGAGGCCGAAGGGGAAGAGGCGGCCGTCGTGGACGTGGCGCAGCGCGAGATTCAGGTTGGGTAGCGAAATGGAGAACGCGATCGGCTCGCCGTCTTTTTCCAGCAGAAAGACGATCTCTGGATCGACGATCTGCTTCAGGTCTTTGGCGAGGCGTTCGAACTCGCTCGTCGTCATCGGCACGTGGCCCCAGTTGTTGGCCCACGCGTCGTTGTAGATGTCGAGGATGGTACGGGCCTCCTCGTCGAAGCGGTCCATGTCGAGCGTGCGCAGGTGGAGGCCTGGGGTCCGATGGCGGACGATCCGCGCCCCGCGCCGCAGCTTGTCCACCTTCACGTATTTCTTGTGGACGTAGTAGGCCCACATCGTCATCACGCGCTCGAAGCCGTACGCCGTCAGAAAATCCTCGTGGAACGGCGGGTTGTAGGGCATCAGGATCGCCGGTTCGCGGTCAAAGCCCTGCGTCAGCAGGCCCGCCGTGTCGTTCAGCGACGGGTTGGTCGGGCCGCGCATGTGGGTCAGCCCGCGGTCGCGGAGCCAGTCGCCCGCTGCATCCAGCAGGGCCTCGGCCACAGCAGCGTCCTCCACGCACTCGAAGAAGCCGAAGAAGCCGACGCCATCGTCGTACGTCTCCAGATGCATCCCGTTGACGATGGCCGCGATGCGCCCGACCAGCCCGCGTTGCGCGTCCTCCGCCAGAAAGAGTTGGATCTCGCCATGCTCGAAGAACGGGTTGTGCTTCGGGTCCAGCGTGTGGCCGATGTCCTGGCGCAGCGGAGGAATCCAGGCCGGATAGTCGTCCCGGTAGAAGTCGTAGGCAAAGTCGATGAACCGTTTCCGGTCGCGGGAGGACGACACCGGGGTCACGGTCACCGAGGCGTCGGTCACGGGGGCGAGCATACGAGGTGGCGGGTCGAGGCGGGCGTTCGACGGGTAGCGGCGGTCACGGGGCCCCGTTCCGCCCGATGATGCCGTACCTCCTGCCGATCCGGCGGAAGGCGTCCAGGATGTAATCCAGCTCCTCGTCGGTATGTGTGGCCATATAGGAAGTGCGCATCAGCGCCTGCCCGGGCGGCACGGCGGGCGGCACGACGGCGTTCACGAAGACGCCCGCCTCCAGCAGGTCCTTCCAGAACTGGAAGCACGTCTTCATGTCGCCGATGACGACGGGGATGATGGGGGCTTTGCTCGTCCACACGTCGAAACCGGCGTCGCGGAAGCCCTCGCGCATGTAGTCAGAGATCTCCCAGAGGCGCTCCAGCCGCTCCGGCTCTTCCTGCAGGATGTCCAGGCACTTGAGCACCGTCGCCACGTTGGCGGGCGGCATCGAGGCGCTGAAGACGTGCGAGGACGCCTTGTGGCGGATGTATTCGATCACGTCGTGCTTGCCGACGGCGAAGCCGCCGAGCGACGCGAAGCTCTTCGAAAAGGTGCCGGTGATGATGTGCACCTGGTCGGCCAGGCCGAAGCACGAGGCCGAGCCGCGCCCGCCCTCGCCGATGACGCCCACGGCGTGCGCATCGTCCAGCATGAGCGCCGCGCCGAACTCGTCGGCCAGCTTCAGCAGTTCCGGCACCTGGGCGATCTGCCCACTCATCGAAAAGACGCCGTCCGTCACGATCAGCTTGCCCGCGTCGGGCTGATCGTCGTGGACGCGTTCCATCAGCAGGCGAAGGTGGTCGAGGTCGTTGTGCCGGTAGCGGACCGTATCGGCCAGGCTCACCTGCGTGCCCGCCACGATGCAGGCGTGGTTGTCCTTGTCGGAAAACAGAATGTCCGACTTGGCCGTGATGCCCTGGATGACGCCCTCGTTGGTCATGTAGCCCGTCGAGAAGAGGACGCAGGCTTCCTTGCCCATGAACTCGGCGAGGCGTTCCTCCAGCTCCAGGTGCAGGTCGAGCGTGCCGTTCAGGAAGCGGCTGCCCGTGCAGCCCGTGCCGTACTGCTCGATGGCGCGGGTGGCGGCGGCCTTCACGCGCGGGTCGGAGGTCAGGCCCAGGTAGTTGTTGGACCCGGCCATGACGACTTCCTGCCCGTTGATGATGGCCGTGGTGCCTTCGTTCCGCTCGATGGGGCGGAAGTACGGATAGAGGTCCGCCTCCTTCACCTGTGCATAGTCGCCCTCGGGGGCGAAGAACTTATGGCACTTGGCAAAGAGGGACGGCTCGTCCGCGACGGCAGAAGACTCATCCTCGACGGATGGCAGGGTGTTCCGCTTCCGGTACGAATCGGGCATGGTCATAGCGTGCGGGCCGGGAAGGTGAAAAAGTACGTGGTGTGGGGTGTGGCGACCATCCAGGGGCCGGGCGGCTACTTGGGTGAAGCAAGCGGGTCGGCGAGTGGGGAGGACGGGGCAGGGGTCGACGCGAGGGTCGAGGGCGAGGCCACGCCGATATCGACGAGAAGGCGTTCAATACAGGCCAGCGCGTCGGCGTTCCCAACGGTGGCGTGCCCCCGCAGGCGGCGCGCGTAGGCGTCCAGGTGATCGAGAAACGACGTCACGTCGTCCTCGGTCAGCGGGCGGTCGATGACGGCGGCGCCGAAGCCTTCCCGCTCCAGGAAGAGGGCGTTGAGCGTCTGCTCGAAGATGCCCCGGTTCGGGACGACCAGGAGCGGCTTGCCCAGGTACAGCGCCTCGCTAATCAGGGTGAAGCCCGCCGTACAGATGACGGCCCGGCTGGTGGCCAGGTCGTCCAGGAATCCCTCCAGGCAGGGCTCCTTAAACCGCAGGTTGGCGTAGGTGCCGTCCTGTGGCGGATCGTCGAAGTTGTAGAGGATGCACTCGGCGTCGACGTTTCTGAGGATGTCGATGACGTACTCGGCCCCGTCGGACTGATTGTAGTAGACGAGCACGTGGTCGCCGCGCTCCGGCGTCAGGGCCTGGACGGCGGGCCGGATGATGGGTGGGACCAGCGTCGTGCGCTCCGGGTGCTTGAGGGGCGGGAAGAAGAACGACGACAACAGAACGTGCACCGGGTCGCGCGGGGCAATCAGCTGGATGGTGGCCCGCGTGATGGCCGCCGTCATCCAGTAGCGGGAGGGTAGCTGATACTCGGTCTCCGTCACCACCTGCTGGTGGTTGAACGAGAGCACGGGCAGGTCCAGCCGCCGGGCCGCCCGGGGCGCGAAGGCTTCGAAGTCCGTGATGATCAGGTCCGCTCCGAAGTCACGGAAGGCGCCGGTCAGGCGGTCGATGATCTCGGGGTAGCGGACCAGCGTGCGCCAGTTCTTCTGGATCGTGCGGGCGTGCTTGACCTCGTTACACTCCATCACCTGGCGCAGCGCCGGGACGTGGACCGTCGCCTCGCCGCGATGCTCCAGGATGTCATACGCCGTGCCTCCACAGCAGAACAGCAGTTCGTGCCCGCGGCGACGGAGGTCGTCTGACACGGCCATCACGCGGGACGCGTGTCCACGGCCTTGTCCGCTAAGTGCGTATACGATGCGTGCCATGCGTAGGCACAGCTTGTCCGAAGGTCAGGTCTCACCGAAGTGAGGGCAGGTAAACGGCGTTAAGCTGCGGGGGCGTCTTATGAGTGTGGAGGTCGTGAACTCAAGGGGTACGACGTGATTCCAATATATACAAAAGACGGAACGCCGCCCATGTTGGGGATCAGGCTTCCGTCCGTATATCGGCGCCTCGTACGAACAGGGGCATCGGATGTTCGAGAACTCGCTGTTAGATTACCAGGCGCGCGCATTCCCGGCTACCACCGGAGCGTCGCGCGCAGGCCTTGCGGCTGCGGGCGGAGGGTGAGGGCGAGCTCTTCGCTCACGTCGAAATCCAGCAGGTGGGCACTGACGTAGGCGTCGAGCACACTGAGTGCATAGCCTAAGCCGACGCCAACGTAGAAAAGGTCACGGTTGCGCCGCAGATTGTCCCGCGTGGGGCGAATCGTCGACGAGGACACCTCGATTCCGCCGAACTCGTTGGTCACCAGCTCTTCATAGACGGTCTCGAACCGGGCGTATGCATTGGACTCCAGGCTCCCCTGCTCGACCAGCTCCTCGCTGCGGATGTAGAGGAAGGCGCGGTCCCACTGCCGGTGCTCGCGGGTGTAGTAGACGGCGGCGGCAGTCAGCGCTCCTAGCCCGGCGTACACGATGGGAATTTTATAGTACTGCCCGTTGTAGTACTGCCCCCAGCCCGGCAAGAGGGCGGCGCGCCAGAGGGCACCTCGGGGCGTGGGAAGAGATTCCTCGGCGGAGGTGGTGGTCGAATCCGCGGGTGGCTGGGCAGGCTGCGCAGCAGTCGGCGCGACGGTCAGGAGGCCGAGGGCCAGCAGCAGACCGAGCCCACGACGCGCAGCGAGGGCGGGCATGTGCGGCCGACGCCTATCCATCCAGCAGCAACTCCATGAGCCGCTCCAGGTCTTCGTCCGCGTAGTAGTCGATCACGATCCGCCCGCTGCCGTCCTTCTTGTGCTTGATCTGCACCTGGGTGCTGAGGTACGAGCGGAGGCGATTGGCGAACGCCTTCACCTGCAGGTCGTCCCGGTCGGGCGTGGTCGGTGTGGGCTCTGGGGCGGACTCGGGCGTCTCGGGCGTGGAAGGCGCCTCCTTCTCCTCACGCCAGGCCCGCACGCGGTTTTCCACCTCGCGCACGGTCAAGTCGTCATTGACGATCTCGTCCAGCAGGCCCAGCTGCACGTCCTCATCGTCGATGGTGATGAGGGCGCGCGCATGGCCGACGGACACCGATTTGTCGCGCAGGCATGCCTGGACGCGCGGGGGCAGCTTCAGCAGGCGCAGGAAGTTGGTCACCGTCGTGCGGCTCTTGCCGATCTTGTCGGCCACCTGCTCCTGCGTCAGCCCACACTCTTCGATCAGGCGATGATAACCGAGGGCCACCTCGACGGGGTTCAGCTCTTCGCGCTGCACATTCTCCACGAGGGCCATCTCCAGCATCGCCTCGGAGTCGGCCTCGCGGACGTAAGCCGGCACCCGGTTGATGCCGGCCCGCCGTGCCGCACGCACCCGCCGCTCGCCCGAGATGACCTCGAACTGCCCACCGCCGAGGGCCCGCACCGTAATCGGCTGGATGATGCCCAGCTCGCGGATCGAGGCGGCCAGCTCGTCGAGCGTCTCCTCCTTGAAGTCGCGCCGCGGCTGGTACGGATTCGGGCGGATGTGGTCGATCTCGATGTCGGCCACGCGTCCCAGCAAGCGCACGCGGTCTTCGAAGCGATACAGCTTGCTCTGCGGCATGTCGTCGCTGGGGTCACGCGAGAGGTCGCCCTCGTCGTCGTGCGGGAGCAAGGCGTTGAGGCCTTTGCCGAGGGCTGCTTTCTTGGAAGCCATGGTACTAGAGGCGAAGGTGAAACGACCCGGCACAGGGCGCCGGTAGCGAAAAAATCGAAGCCGCAGGACTACCGCATGGTAAATCCGTTGGCGGGAGTCGACGAGGAATGCTCCGAAGAGGGTCCTCGTCCGTTGGTGGATCCGGACTGGGAGACCGATTCCTGGGTCTCGTCCGAGCGCTGGAAGTAGCGCTGGTTGCTTTTCATGATCTCCTTGGCCAGCGCGATGTAGTTGCGCGCGCCGGTGCTGGTGGCGTCGTAGAGCAGCACGGGCTTGCCGAAGCTGGGCGACTCGGCCACGCGCACGTTGCGCTGCACGATGGTCTCGAATACCTTGCTGCCAAAGTAGCGCCGCACCTCCTGGGCCACCTGGTTCGACAGTCGCAGGCGCGTGTCGAACATCGTCAGCAACACGCCTTCGATTTCGAGTTCGGGGTTCAGGTGCTGGCGGACGATCTTGATGGTATTCAGCAGTTGCCCCAGCCCTTCGAGGGCGAAGTATTCGGCCTGCACGGGGATCAGGACCGAGTTGGCCGCCGTCAGCGAGTTGAGCGTCAGCAGGCCCAGTGACGGCGGGCAGTCGATCACGATGAAATCGTACTTGCGGCGGGCCCGAGCCAGCGCGTTCTTGAGGATGCGCTCGCGCTCGGTCACGTCGATCATCTCGATCTCGGCGCCTACCAGGTTGATGTGGCTGGGCGCGATGTCGAGGAACGGCATGTCGGTTGGCTGCACCGCGTCATTCAGTGCGACGTCACCGATGAGAACCTCGTAGATCGACGACGTGACCCGGCGCGGCTCGATCCCGACGCCCGACGTGCAGTTCGCCTGGGGGTCGATGTCGATAATCAGGGTCGGGTGTTCCGTAGCAGCGAAGGAGGCGGCCAAGTTGATCGACGTGGTCGTTTTCCCCACCCCGCCTTTCTGGTTGGCTACGGCGATAACTTTACCCATGAAAAGTCGTGGGTTGTACAGATTCACAGACCAGCGAGTCGTCCGGGCGGAGGGCGTCAGGCCCCCATCCTGCACCGGTTGCACGAAGGGAGAGCGGTCCAGTTTCGAAGGAGCGCCCATCGACAATTCAGATGCCCCGATCCGAGAGGACCGGGCGCTGTGGACGGCGAAGCCCGTCCTGATCACCTCAAGGTATAAAGAAATGGGACGGTACGCTAGTGCCGATTTTGGGAAAATAGAGCGGGTAGATGGGGCTGACGGCAGCAGGTCCGGAATATGTGTGCGGCCCGGAGCGCTCCGTCGACCGATGGTCAGCAGCGCGGCGGCGGGATCACCCGGTGGGCACCATCCGTAGGGCGTAGCAGGTCAGCGTAGGACGCAAGCACCTTTCCGAGCATGGCGCGTCGGTTCGTACTGAAGAAGGAGGAGCCCCTGCCCGCGCAGCAGGAGCTCACCATCGACTATGCCGACGCACTGAATCCGCAGCAGTACGCCGCCGTGACCGAGCCGGGCGGGCCGGTGCTAGTCGTGGCCGGGGCGGGGACAGGCAAGACGCGCACGCTCGTCTACCGCGTGGCCTACCTGGTGGAGACGGGGACGGCGCCTAACGAGATCGTGCTGCTCACCTTCACGCGCCGGGCCGCCCGGGAGATGCTGGCCCGCGCTACGGCCCTCCTCGACGGCCGATGCCAGCAGGTGCGGGGCGGCACCTTCCACGCCTTCTGCCTCAACCTGCTGCGCCGCCACGCACCCAAGCTCGGATTCGACCGCCAGTTTACCATCCTGGACGCCGCCGACGCCGCTGACGTGGTGGATGTGCTCCGCACCGCCAAGAACCTGAACAAGGGCGAGAAGCGGTTTCCGCGCAAAAAGACGCTCTATAACATGTTCTCGGCGGCCACGAACCGGGCCCTGCCGCTGGAGGACGTACTGGAAGAGCGCTACCCGCAGTTTTACGACTACCTGGACGTGCTACACGACCTGCGCGGCGACTACGCCCGCTACAAAAAGCAGCACCACCTGATGGACTACGACGACCTGCTCAAGCTCTCGCTGGAGCTGTTCGAGCAGGACGCCGACGTGCGCCGCCAGGTGGCTACGCGCTGCCGCCACGTCCTCGTCGACGAGTACCAGGACACCAACCAGCTGCAGGCCGGGCTCGTCCGCGCCTTCGCCTCCGTGCACGGCAACGTGATGGCCGTGGGCGACGACGCGCAAAGCATCTACCGCTTCCGCGGGGCCGACTTCCGCAACATCTTTCAGTTTCCGGACCAGTTTCCCGAGACGAAGGTGCTGAAGCTGGAGCAGAACTACCGCTCCACGCAGCCCATCCTCGACCTCGCCAACCACCTCATCCAGGAGGCCGAGCGCTCGTACGACAAAGAGCTCTTCACCGATGCCAAACCCACGGGCGACCGCCCCGCCATCATCCCGGCGCCGGACAACCGCTTCGAGAGCCGGTTCGTGACGCAGATGATCCTGCAACTGCGCGAGCAGAACGTGCCGCTCAACCGGATGGCGGTGCTCTTCCGCAGCGGGTTCAACTCGTACGACCTCGAAGTCGAGCTCAACCGGCGCAACATCCCGTTCGTCAAGTACGGCGGGCTCAAGCTGAGCGAGGCGGCGCACATCAAGGATGTGCTGGCCCACCTCAAGGTGCTCGAAAACCCGATGGACGCGGCGGCCTGGAACCGCATCCTGCAACTCCTGAAGGGCATCGGTCCGAAGACGGCGCACGACCTCATCGAGTGGATCACGTCGGCGTCGGAGGATCCGTTCGTCCTGCAGGAACGCCCGTACTCGTCGCGCTACATCGAGTCGCTCAAGGCCCTCTTCAGCACCCTGCGCGCCGCCCGCGATCCCAAGCTGCCGCTGACGTCGCAGGTGGAGATGATCGTGGAGTACTACGAGCCCGTCTGCAAGGACAAATACTACGAGGACTACCCGAAGCGCTTGCAGGACCTGGACCACTTCGTCGGCCTGGCCGAAGCGTTCACCGACCGGGGCGAGTTTTTGGCGTCGCTGGCGCTGGACCCCATCGAGCTGAGCGCGCTGGAGGCCGAGGAGCTGGAGGACGACGAGCCGCCGCTGGTGCTCTCCACGATCCATTCGGCCAAGGGGCTGGAGTTCCACACCGTGTTCATCATCCACGCGCTGGAGGGCGTCCTGCCGTCCGGCTATGCGATGAACGATCGCGCTGAGTTGGACGAAGAACTGCGCCTGCTCTACGTCGCCGTGACGCGGGCGGAAGAAAACCTGTTTATCTCGTATCCTACGGTACAGTACCGCCGCTACCAGGGCGACTACCTCGCCACCCCGAGCCGCTTCATCGCCGACGTGCCGGAGCACCTGCTGGAGCCGTGGCAACTCGTCGAAGAAGGCGCGCCTCGGCAGCTGGAAGCAGCGGACCAGCCCGACGAAGACACCGCCTCTGCGCCCGAGACCGCCTCGACGGACGACGACGTGGCGAACTTGCCGTTCTAGGTAGGAAGTGGCGAGTGGGGACGGGGAAAGGCACGCACCAGAATTCCTCAACCCACAACCCGTAACGCGCAACCCGAAACCTGCCATGTCCCCTCCCGAACTCCAGAATCCCGCGTCGACGGAGACGGTGGGCACGCTCCGCATCGAGCAGGTGGGGATGGAGCAGCTCGACGTGATCCGCCGGATGAATCGCATCATCTTCGAGGAGGAGCGGATCATCAACACGTTCGACCGCGAGGACATCACCATCTTCATCGCCTTCGTGGACGACGAGCCGGTGGGCTTCAAGCTGGGCTACCGTGAGAGCCGCACCACGTTCTACAGCGCGAAGGGCGGCGTGCTACCCGGCTGGCGGCGGCGCGGCATTTCCCGCCAATTGTTACACGTTATGATGGACCATGTCCGCGAACAGGGGTACCGCCGCTTTGCCTACGACACGTTTCCCAACAAACATCCCGGCATGACGGTCCTCGGCCTGGACGAGGGCTTCACCGTCACCCGGGCCGACTACAACAGCACCTACAAAGACTACCGACTGCGCTTCGAGAAGAAGCTGTAGCGGGTTTGGGTTTTGGGTTTTGGATTTTGGATCGGAATGTCAACCGCTCATCGATTCGCTCGCCCAGGGCGGCCCGGTGCGCCTGGTCGTGTACGACGTGCTCGGGCGCGAGGTGGCGGTGCTCGTCGACGAGGTACAGCCCGCCGGGGCCCACGACGTCGCCTTCGATGGCACCAGTCTGCCCAGCGGCGCGTACGTCTACCGGCTGAGGACGGCGGAGGGACAGTTCTCCCGCACGATGCTGCTGGCGAAGTAGACACTCGTTGACACACCGAATCCCTCGTGCAGGTGCCTATCTCCATAGAGAGGGTTCCTGCATGAGGGGTTGGTGATGGCGAAGATCCCAACGCTCATTTAGCAGTACCACGCCATGAAGTATCTCTGGAACAAGACGTGCGCAACGCTAATCACGGTTGCACTGACCCTCCTCCTCGGATGCGGCCATGCACGGGCACAAACGGTCCCTTCGTGGCTCCTGCCGGGCAAGCACGCGACCTCCTTTGATCTCGATATCTCGGCCGCAGGAGTGCTGTCAATGGTTGGGACCGGGGCCTTTGGTCGAGAGCCGATCATGCTCGGCAATACTACGCTGACAGGCCACGACAGCACGTCGGTCCTCGTGGCTGCCTATACTGATGATGGAGCCTTTCTGTGGGGCCGTCAGGGAGCGTTCCGGGTGAACCAGGGCGGGTTCATCCTGGGACGCGATCTCGTGGGCTTTCATGGAGCGATTGACGGGATGGGCAACGTCTACACGAGTGAAGGGTACCCCTGGGGCCCTGACATGGGTATGTTTACCGGTGGCGGCGTCTCTATCAACAAATACGCCCCTGATGGCAGCCCCCGCTGGAGCGTTCCGGTGCATCCTCCTGTAGCTGACTTCGGCGATCAGCCTGGATTTGTCGTTGGGCTCGGGGTCGATCAGGCGAGCAACACCTACGTAGCAGGCCTCTACCGCGACACGCTGATCCTTGCCCCCGACACGCTAGTGGCTTTCTCCTCGGAGGTCGTCGGCGATGTCTTCCTGGCGAGCTACACGCCCGAGGGCAACCTCCGCTGGAGCCAGCGCCTCGGAGGCCCCCGCACCGATGTCATCGCGGCATGGGGGGATCCCCACGGCGCCTTCACCGTCGATCAAGACGGCAACACCTACCTCGGCGGATTCTTCGGTGCCGGAGCGGTCTTCGGAGAAGGCCAGCCCACGGAGGTCACCCTGCCCCGCGAGGCATACGCACTCGCCAGCTATGATGCCCAGGGCACCTTGCGCTGGGTGCGCACTGCCAGCGACCTCGGCATCAGCGACAACGCCGGCCCGTGGCGCGTGGACGTGGACGACACGGGGCACCTCGCCGTCGACTGGTTCGTGCTATCCACGGGAGGCGTTAACACGGTCACGATCGGCGACACCACCTTCACCGATCCGGGCTTCGGCGGCGAGTTCCTGACGCGGCTCTCCCCGGAGGGGCGAGTGCTCTGGGCACGTCAACTCAAGAGCGATGGCAATGAGATCATCTCGGACGTGGCGACCGACGCGCGGGGGCATATATATGTGAGCGGCTATTTCGACGGGCTCACGCTAGAGTTGGAAGACACGGTATTACGTAAGCAGGACCTGCAAGCGGACAAGCAGGACGGCTTCGTGGCGCACTACGATGCCGAAGGCCACCTGCGCTGGGCCGGTCACGCTGCGGGCGAGAACTTTCAGCGCATCAACGCGATCACGGCGAGTTCATCCGGCGACCTCTATGTGGCTGGTGAATTCGAGGGACTCGTGCATTTGGATCCTGAGACGCTCACGGCCCAGATGCCCAATGGCATCGGGATGTTCGTAGCCAAATACGACGCCGCGACGATTACGGCAGGTGAAGAGCCGACAGTCTTCC
Source organism: Bacteroidota bacterium (assembly GCA_009908885.1). GTDB lineage: Bacteria > Bacteroidota > Rhodothermia > Rhodothermales > JAAAOL01 > JAAAOL01. Next base: position 19,424 of record JAAAOL010000204.1, read on the forward strand.
CCGCGCAGGCCACGCTCGCGGCGGCCTACCCGAATCCGTTTCAGGGGCAGACGACGCTGCGCTACACGCTCGCCCAGGGCGGCCCGGTGCGCCTGGTGGTCTACGACGTGCTCGGGCGCATGGTGGCGGTGCTCGTCGACGAGGTGCAGCGGGCGGGCACGCAGCAGGTCCGGTGGGACGCCGCCGGTGTCGCCAGCGGCGTATACGTGGCGCGCCTGGAAACGGGCGACGGCGTGCAGACCCAGACACTCACGCGCGTTCGCTGAGCGGGTGGGGCTGCGGGTTCAGTGCTGTAGATGCTGCAATCCACACCCCAAAATCCAACGTCCAAAATTAGAACAGCGCGTAGATGAAGGGGGCCAGCGCCGAGCCCTGGGTGAGGACGATCAGCAGGCTCAGCAGCACCAGCACGATGACGATGGGGGCGAGCCAGTACTTCTTGCGGACGCGCAGGAACTGCCAGAACTCACCGAGAATTTTAAGCTTGCTCATGACCCGAGGAGTGCGTGTACGGACGGAAGCTGCGTGCATGAACGTCCCGGGAGGCAGGACGATCCGGCAAGGGCAACATACAACCCACGGGTTCTTCATCGCAACGGCGAGCGGGCTGCATCGTGGCGTGCAACCCTGCCCGGAGCGAAACGTACGCCGCTGGTGTCGGCATGATGCGCTGACGTCCCACCCTCATTCCATCGCTTTTCTTCGCCCGTGCGCACGCTGGCTCTCGAAGTCTGGGAAGGGCTCCTGATCGCCCTCCGCGCGATCCGTGTCAACAAGATGCGGGCGGTGCTGACGACCCTCGGCATCATCATCGGCATCGTGTCGGTGACCGCGATGGCGACGGTCATCAACGGCATCGAGCAGGACTTCGAGCAGGACATGGCCGAACTCGGCGCCGACGTGATCTACGTCGAGAAGTGGCCGTGGGTCGGCGGGCCGGGCATGAAGTGGTGGGAATACATCAACCGGCCTGAGATCGAGCCGGAACTGGCCGACGTGGTCGTGGAGCGCTCCCGCTTCGCCACGGCGGCGGTGCCGGTGGTGGATACCAACCGCCCCGTCAAATTCGAAGGCAAAACGATTTCCGGCATCGAAGTCAAGGGCGTCACGGCGGAGTACCCGCGGGTGCACGTCGTCAACCTGGAGCGCGGCTATTTCTTTTCCGAGCTGGACAATCGCAGCGCCCGCAGCGTGGCCGTCATCGGGGCGGGCATCGCCGAGGAATTGTTTCCCGTGCGCGACCCCCTCGGAAAGCCGATTCGCGTCGCGGGCCATCGCTTCCAGGTGATCGGGGTGATGGAGCGAGAGGGGAGCGGGGCGGACGACCCCCAATCGGCCGACCAGCAGGTGTTCATCCCGTTCGAGGCGTTCCAGCGGCTCTTCGGCACGGCGCGGCGAAGCGTGTCGGTTCAGATTAAGGTGACCTCGCCGGAGGTGATGCCCATCGCCAAAGACGAGCTGACCGGCATCCTCCGCGTGGCGCGGGGCCTCGGCGCGCTGGAGGACAACGACTTCGAGATCAACGAGCAGCAGAGCCTCCGCGAGCAGCTCGCGCCCGTCAAGCTGGCGATCTACCTCATCGGCATCTTTCTGACGGCGCTGGCCCTCGTCGTGGGCGGCATCGGGGTGATGAACATCATGTTCGTCTCCGTCCGCGAGCGCACCCGCGAGATCGGCATCCGCAAGGCCGTCGGCGCCAAGCGACGAACGATCCTGCTTCAGTTTCTGATCGAGGCGATCATCATCTGCCTCATCGGCGGCATCATCGGCGTGCTGCTGTCGCTGCCCGTCGCGGCGCTCATCCGCATGGTCCTTCCGGCGTACGTCGACGTGGGCACCATCGCCCTCGCCTTCGGCATCTGCATCCTCGTGGGCGTCTTCTTCGGGCTCGTCCCGGCCTGGCGCGCCGCCAACAGCGAACCGATCGAAGCGCTCCGCTACGAATAGGTCGCAGAACGCGCGTCCCCTCCCACAACCCGCAACCCACAACCCCCAACCCGCAACGCTCAACCCCAATGGCAGTCCTCGAAGCCTTACGGATGGCCCTCAGCGCGATGCGGGCGAACAAGCTGCGCACCACGCTGACGCTCCTCGGCATGGTGATCGGCGTCTTCGCCATCATCGTGTCCGTCACGGCGGTGAAGGTGATCGACGTCTACTTCAAGGAGTCGCTGCAATTTCTGGGGGCGTCCACCTTCACCATCTCGCGCGAGCCGCTGGTGCGGGTCAACGGCGGCCGCTCCGCGCGCAACCGCCCGCCCATCACGTACGCGCAGGTGGAGCGCTTTTCGGAGACGATGGGCCTCCCCGTGACGGTGAGCGTGTTGGACGATTTCGACCTCGGCGCCGTCAAGTACGAGGACCGCGAAACCGAAGGCGGCATCATCCTGATGGGCACGGACGAGCACCTGCTGGGCAATTACAGCTACGAACTGGCGCAGGGGCGGTTTTTCACCGCACAGGACGTGCACTACGGACGCCCGGTCACGGTCTTGCCCATGCCGATTGCGGAGACGCTCTTTCCGAACGAGTCGCCGCTGGGCAAGGAAGTGCGCTTCGGGGGGCACCGCTATCAGGTCGTCGGCGTGCTGGAGGAGAAGGGGAGCTTCCTGGGCTTCAACCAGGACAACCGCATCTTTGCACCCATCACGCGTGTGTTCACGCTGTACGGCCAGCCGCGCCGCAATATCGGCTCGGTGAGCGTGCGCGTCCACAACCCGACGCAGTTGATGCCCGCCATGGAGGAGGCGACGGGCCGCATGCGGACGATCCGCAAGGTGCCGCCCGGTGAGCCCAACAACTTCGAGGTGTCCACCAACGACTCGATGCGCAGCATCTTCGACGCCTTCACGGGCACGCTCACCATCGGCGGCCTCGTCATCGGCATGATCGCGCTCCTGGCGGCCGGCATCGGGGTGATGAACATCATGCTCGTCTCGGTCACCGAGCGCACGCGCGAAATCGGCATCCGCAAGTCGGTCGGCGCCCGGCGACGAGACATCCTGCGGCAGTTCCTGTTCGAGGCGTTCTTCCTCTGCCAGATCGGCGGCCTCCTGGGCATCGCGCTGGGCGCGCTCGTGGGCAACGGCGTGGCCCTCTACTTCGACATCACGGCGGCCTTTCCGTGGGGCTGGGCCATCGCCGCGGTGGTCGCCATGACGGCGGTGGCCTTCGTCTTCGGCGGCTACCCGGCCTTCAAGGCGGCCCGCCTGGATCCCATCGAGTCGCTGCGGTACGAGTAGGCTCGACTTTGGGTGGGCGATTGGCGATGTTCGGAGCGGCACGAAATCCGCGACATCGACGGACAACGACCATGAATACGGCGAAACGGGCGGTGGGCGAGGCGGCAGCGGCACGCGTCGAGGATGGCATGCGCCTCGGGCTGGGCACCGGATCCACGACGGCCTGCTTCATCGAAGCGCTGGGCCGCCGCGTGCGCGAGGACGGGCTTCAGGTCGTGGGCACGCCGACCTCCTTTGCCGCCGAGCGCCTGGCCCGGCAGCACGGCGTCGCGCTCGCCACACTGGATGAGTTGGATGCGCTGGACCTGGCCTTCGACGGGGCCGACGAGATCGACCCGGCGCTGAACCTGATCAAGGGGCGCGGGGGGGCGCATACGCGCGAGAAGGTCGTCGCCAGCCTGGCCGAGCAGTTCATCGTGCTGGCCGATCCGTCGAAGATCGTCGACCGCCTCGGCACGCGGATGCCCGTTCCCGTCGAGGTGGTGCCGATGGCCGCGACGCCCGTGCTGCGACGGCTGGAGCGCCTGGGGGCGACGCCGGTGCTGCGTGAAGCAGCGAGCAAGGACGGGCCGGTGGTGACGGACCAGGGCTTCTGGATCATCGACGCGGACTTCTCCGGCATCGACGACCCCGACGCCCTCGATATCGCCATCCGAAGGATTCCGGGCGTGCTGGATCACGGCCTGTTCCTCGGCATGGCACACCTTGCGCTCATCGGTCAAGAAGACGGCTCGGTGTGGGAACTGCACCCGAAGTGAGGGAGCGCGCAGGATTGCCTTTCATGCCGTTTCCGCCTGGCGATGTCTGCATAGCTCCTATGGCTTCTGCGACGTTCTGGTGCACGCCTCTTCACCCCATCCTCAGCTGTTGGCGAAGGATCTCTGCGTGCGGTCCAGCCATCCCTTCACCAAAGATGCTTCGCTCCGCTCAGCATGACGGCGTGCACGAAAACAACGAAGAATGGATGAGAACGTGGTGCGCGATGCGCGAAGGGGCACTGCTGAGGCGTCTGTCCTTGCATGTCACGCACCACAGCTTCTCCCGATACCTGCCAGGGCATCACGAAATCGCAACACGTAATACTGATTCGATTTCGTAATGTCAGGATAGGCCAAGGCGCTGGTCATCGCCCATGCCACCGTAGAGACGCCTCGCCGAGGCGGTACGTGTTTAGCGGG
>JAAAOL010000358.1 GCA_009908885.1 Bacteroidota bacterium
GACCTTTACCTTCGTCGATGTCAATCTGAAGTTCAACAAGCCGGAGCTGCGCGTCGAGATCGACCGGAATCGGGCGCGCGGGGCGGGCGTGGCCGCGCTCGACATCGCCCAGACGCTGCAGCTGGGCCTCTCGGCGCAGCGCATCGGCTACTTCATCATGAACGGCAAGCAGTACCAGGTCATCGGGCAGGTGGAGCGGCAGGACCGCAACGAGACGCAGGATCTGCGCTCGCTCTACGTGCGCAACCAGGACGGCGCGCCGATTCAGCTGGATAACCTGGTCAACGTGTCTGAAGAGAGCAGTCCGCCGCAGCTCTTTCGGTTCGATCGGTACACGTCGGCGACCGTCTCGGCGGGGCTGACGCCGGGCAACACCATCGGCGACGGCATCGCCGCGATGGACCGCATCGCCGGGGAGGTGCTGGACCCGTCCTTCTCGACCGCGCTGGCCGGGCCCTCCCGCGACTTCGCGCAGAGCAGCAGCAGCCTCGGCTTCGTCTTTGCGCTGGCGCTGGTGCTGGTTTACCTCATCCTGGCGGCCCAGTTCGAGAGCTTCCGCGATCCGTTCATCATCATGCTGACGGTGCCGCTGGCCGTGGCCGGGGCGCTGCTGGCGCTGTGGTACTTCGACCAGTCGCTCAACATCTTCAGCCAGATCGGCATGATCATGCTGATCGGCCTCGTCACCAAGAACGGCATCCTGATCGTCGAGTTTGCCAACCAGCGCAAAGCCGCCGGGCTGGACATCCTGGAGGCCATCCGCGAGGGCGCGGCGCGGCGCTTCCGGCCCGTGCTCATGACCACCATTTCGACGGTGCTGGGCATCCTGCCGATCGCGCTGGCGCTGGGCGCGGGGGCCGAGAGCCGCATGCCCATGGGCATCGCCGTCATCGGCGGACTGCTCGTCGGCACCCTGCTGACGCTGTTCGTCATCCCGGCCATGTACTCGTACCTCGCCCGCCCCGACGTGCCGGAGGTCAAGCAGCAGGTCATCGAGGACGAGCCCGCACTGGAGCCGGTCGCATGAGTCGTTGCGTTCGAAGTGGATGGGTTCGAAGTGGATGGGTTCGAAGTTCTCTGCATTCGGCCGATCCATCCTGAACTCTCGAACTTCCCACTTCGCACCTCGCACTTCGAACTTCCAAACTCCCATCCCTGGAATATGCGTCATCGCTTCGTTCTAGCGTTGCTGCTCGTCCTTCTGCCCGTCCTTCTGCTCGCCTCGACTACGCACGCGCAGGACCTGTTGACGCTGGACGAGGCCGTGGCGCGCGTGCTGGAGGAGAACTACACCGTCCGCACGGCGCGCAATACGCTGGAGATCGCGGAGAACAACGTGACGCTGGGCAACGCGGGCTTCCTGCCGAGCCTCTCGGCCAGCGCGGGCTATACTGAGACCATCAGCAACACCGAGCAGCAGTTTCTCGGCGACCGTGGGACGCAGGAGGTGGACGGCGCCAAGACAACGCGCCAGAATGCGGGGGCCTCGCTGCGGTGGACAGCGTTCGACGGGCTGGGGCGCTTCGCCACGTACGACCGGCTCCAGGCCGAGCGCACCCGGACGGCGTTGCAGACCGAGACGACCATCGACCTGGCCGTGGCGGACGTCGTCATCGCCTACACCGACCTGGTGCGACTGCAGCAACAGCTGGAGGTGTTGCGCGGGGCCGTCGAGATCTCCGAGGAGCGCCTGCGCATCGCCGAGGCGCGGTTCGACCTGGGCTCCGCCTCGGAGCTGGAGGTGCGGCAGGCGCGCGTAGATCTGAATACCGACCGGGCCGAGGCGCTGCGGCTCGAATCGTCGCTCGTGGAGGCCAAGGCCGACTTCAATCGCCAGCTCGCCCGTCCCACCGGAGAGGCCTTTACAGTGGCCCCCGAGGTAGACGTCGACGCGTCGCTGTCGCTGGAGGCATTGCGGGTGCGGGCCGTGGACGCGAACCCGGTCGTGCAGCAGGCCGAGCAGCGCGTCACCATCGCCGCGCTGACCCGCCGCGAAATCGCCGCCGAGCGCTTTCCGCAGCTCGACCTGACGCTGGGGACCAACTACGCCAACCTGGAGGCCGAGAGCGGCTTTCTGGTGTCCAACCGTAGCGTCGACCTCTCCTACGGCCTCGCGCTGTCGTACGACGTGTTCGACGGCCTCAACCGGCGTCGCCGCCTGCAGAACGCCCGCGTGGAGGAGCGCAACGCCGCGCTCAACGTGCAGGACGTGCGAGCCCAGCTGGACGCCGACCTGGCCCGCCTCTTCGCCAGCTACCAGAACAGCCTGGAACTCATCGCGCTGGAACGGCAAAACCTGGAGGCGACGCGCCTCAACGTGGAGGTCGCGCTGGAACGCTTCCGGCTCGGCACCATCACGTCGGTCGAGCTGCGCGAGGTGCAGGAGCAGCTCATCCGCGCCGAGAGCCGCCTGCTGACGGCCCAGTTCGAAGCCAAGCGGGCTGAGACCGAGCTGCGCCGCCTCGCCGGAACCCTCGTGCCGGGAGACGCCGGGTGAGTGCGGATATTTCCGATGTAGGGGAGACGCCTACGCCGGGTTGCATGCTCTCCCGGCAGCGGGCGACTTGCGCCCGCGCTCGCTATGGCGTAGCGTATAGGGCAGCGCGTGTCCTTCATCGTCCACCCCTGCGTGCCTACCATGGGAAGCCCTCGGAACCCCTGATCAGCCCCTGCGCGTCGCCATCATCGGAGCCGGCCCCGCCGGGTTTTACGCCGCCGACGCCCTGCTCAAGCAGAAGGACCTCACCGTCGAAGTGGATATGTTCGATCGCCTGCCCACGCCCTTCGGGCTGGTGCGGGGAGGGGTGGCGCCGGACCACCAGAAGATCAAGAACGTCGCCCGCGTCTTCGACATGGTGGCGCGCAAGGAGCCGTTTCGGTTCTTCGGCAACGTGGAACTGGGCCGCGACGTGACCGTCGAGGAGCTGCAGCGCCACTTCCACGCCGTCCTGTACGCCACGGGCGCGCAGACGGATCGCAACCTCAACATTCCGGGTGAGGACCTGGACGGCAGCCACTCGGCCACCGAGTTCGTCGCCTGGTACAACGGCCATCCCGACTACCGGCACCTGACGTTCGATCTCTCGCGGGAGCGCGTCGGCATCATCGGCGTGGGCAACGTGGCGGTGGACGTGGCCCGCATCCTGTGCCGCACGCCCGAGGAACTGGCCAAGACCGATATCGCCGACTATGCGCTGGAGGCGTTGCGTGAGAGCCAGGTGCGCGAGGTCTACATGCTGGGGCGGCGCGGCCCGGCGCAGGCGGCCTTCACCAACCCCGAGATCAAGGAGCTGGGCCAGCTGCCCGCTGCCGACGTCACGGTCCCCGAGGACGAGGCCGAGCTGGACGCGCTGAGTGCGAAGCACCTGGAAGAGGCGGGCGACCGCATGACGCGTAAGAAGGTCAAGATCATCCAGGAGCTGGCCGAGCGCCCCCCGGAGGGCCACGACAAGACACTGACGATTCGCTTCCTCGTCTCGCCCACTGAGTTTCTGGACGACGGCACCGGCCACGTCGGCGGTATGCGGCTCGTGCGCAACGAACTGTACGAGGCCGACAGCGGACGTTTGCGCCCCCAGGCCACGGACGACACCGAGGTGCTGCCCGTCGAATTGGTCTTCCGCTCCATCGGCTACACGGGCGTGCCGCTGCCCGGCGTGCCGTTTTACGAGAAATGGGGCGTCATCCCGAACGACTGCGGGCGCGTGCTGGATGCGCACGGCGGCGCCCCGGTGCGCGGGCAGTACGCCGCCGGATGGATCAAGCGCGGGGCGACGGGCGTGATCGGCACCAACAAGCCGGACGCCGTCGAGACCGTCGAATGCCTGCTGGAAGACGCCCAGCAGGGGCGCCTGTTGCAGCCCGAGCAGCCCGAGCGCGCCGCCGTGGTCGAACTGATCGAGGCGCGCCAGCCCGACTGGTTCTCGTACGAGGACTGGCTCCGCCTGGATGAGGCCGAAGTTGCCCGCGGCGAAGCCCAGGACCGCCCCCGCGTCAAGTTTACCAGCATCGAGGCGATGGTCGACGCCATCCACGACCTCCGCGAAGCCCACGCCGAAGGGTAGGGGCTGGTTGGGTGGTTCGTGGTTGGGTGGTTGTTGGTTGGATGATTCGCTGGTTGTCGGACGCATCATGCTGATTCCGGGGCGTATTGTCTGAATCTGCGATGATGCGTGGTGAGTGGTTCGTGGTGAGTGTTTCGTGACACGGAATCGCTGCTCCCGCACTCCCACGCTCCCGCACTCCCACGCTCCCGCACTCCCACGCTCCCGCGCTCCCACCCACCCTCTCAGACACCTACAGCAGACGTAGGCACATCCCCGACAGCGAATCCCAGCATTCACCCACACGGAGGCCCTCGCTCACCTGTCAGCATTGGCGGCACTCTCGGACGTATTTGCCTGGTGAGCGCTACCCGTCGCTTCGCGTCCCAGCCCGGGAGTAGGGAGGACGACGGTGCGCATCACCCCATCTGTTCGCACACCAGTCCGGGAGGTTCAGGATGCCGCGTACCCAGGTGACGATCGACGGCAACGAGGCCGCCGCATACGTTGCGCACAAAACCAACGAGGTTGTCGCTATTTATCCGATCACGCCGGCCTCGCCGATGGGCGAGCTGGCCGACCTGTGGAGCACACAGGATCGCCCCAACCTGTGGGGCTCGGTGCCGCAGGTGGTCGAGATGCAGGCCGAGGGCGGCGCGGCAGGTGCGGTACACGGCGCACTCCAGGCCGGCTCGGTGACGACGACGTTCACGGCCAGCCAGGGCCTTCTCCTGATGCTGCCCAACATGTACAAGATCGCGGGCGAGTTGACCGCCACGGTCTTCCACATCGCCGCGCGGTCGGTGGCGGCACAGGCGCTGTCCATCTTCGGCGACCATACCGACGTGATGGCGGCGCGGTCGACGGGCTGGGGCATGCTCTTCGCCAACGGCGTGCAGGAGGTGCAGGACTTCGCCCTCATCGCCCAGGCCGCCACGCTCAAGGCGCGCGTCCCGTTCCTGCACATCTTCGATGGCTTCCGCACCTCGCACGAGATCCAAAAGATCACGCGGGTGAGTGACGAGGACATCCGTGCGATGATCGACGACGAGCTGGTGCAGGCGCACCGCAGCCGGGCCCTTTCGCCGGACCGCCCGTTCATCCGGGGTACGGCGCAGAACCCGGACGTCTTCTTCCAGGCGCGGGAGACGGTCAACCCGTACTACCGGGCCGCGCCGGGCATCGTGCAGGAGGCGATGGATCAGTTCGCCGACCTCACGGGCCGCGCGTACCACCTGTTCGACTACGTCGGCGCCGAGGATGCCGAGCGCGTCCTCGTGCTGATGGGCTCGGGCAGTGAGACCGCTGAGGAGACCGTCCGCTACCTCGCCGACCGGGGCGAGAAGGTGGGCGCCATCAAGGTGCGGCTGTACCGCCCGTTCGCCGTGGAGCCCTTCCTGCAGGCGCTTCCCGCCACGACGCAGGCCATCGGCGTGCTGGACCGGACCAAAGAGCCGGGCGCCTCGGCCGAGCCGCTCTACCAGGACGTGCTGACCGCCATCAGCGAAGGGCTCGTGGAGGGCACCGCGCCGTTCACGGCCATGCCGCGCATCGTCGGCGGGCGCTACGGGCTGTCCTCGAAGGAATTCACGCCCGCGATGGTGAAAGGTGTGCTCGACAACCTGTCGAAGGACAAACCCAAGAATCACTTCACCGTCGGTATCTACGACGACGTCACCCACACCAGCATCGACGTCGACCTCGACTTCATCATCGAGCCGGACGAGGTGACGCGGGCCGTCTTCTGGGGCCTCGGCTCCGACGGCACGGTGGGCGCCAACAAGAACTCGATCAAGATCATCGGTGAGGAGACGGACCTGCACGCGCAGGGCTACTTCGTGTACGACTCGCGCAAGGCAGGCGCGCGCACCATCTCGCACCTGCGCTTCGGGCCGGACCCGATCCACAGCACCTACCTGATCCAGCAGGCGGGCTTCGTGGCCGTCCACCAGTTCGGCTTCCTGGAGCGGTACGACACGCTGGCGATGGCCGAGGACGGCGCGACGCTGCTGCTCAACAGCCCGCACGCACCGGACGAAGTCTGGGACGAGATTCCGAAGGCTGTCCAGCAGCAGATCATCGACAAGAACCTGACGCTGTACGTCATCGACGCGTACCGGGTGGCCAAAGACGTGGGCCTCGGCGTGCGCATCAACACGGTTATGCAGACCTGCTTCTTCGCGCTGAGCGGCGTGCTGCCGCGCGATGAGGCGATCGTCAAGATCAAAGAGGCGATCCGGAAATCCTACGGCAAGCGGGGCGAGGCCGTCGTCCGCATGAACTACGCCGCCGTGGATGCCACGCTGACGCACCTGCACGAGGTCGACGTGCCGGGCGAGGCGACGAGCCCCATCGAGCTGCCACCGACGGTGCCCGAGGAGGCGCCGGACTTCGTGCAGGAGGTGACGGCCGCCATGATCGCGGGGCACGGCGACGACCTGCGCGTCAGCCAGCTTCCCGAGGACGGCACCTACCCGAGCGGCACGACGCGCTGGGAGAAGCGCAACCTGGCGCAGGAGGTGCCCGTGTGGGAGACCGACATCTGCATCCAGTGCGGGAAGTGCGTCATGGCCTGCCCGCACGCCGTCATCCGCGCCAAGGTGGTGGACGAGGAGGCGCTGGCCGACGCGCCGGAGGGCTTCCTCACCGCCGATGCCATGTGGCGCGAGTTCCCGGATGCGCAGTACACGCTGCAGGTGGCCGTGGAGGACTGCACGGGCTGCAAGCTGTGCGTGGAGGTATGCCCGGCGAAGGACAAGAGCCAGGTGAACCGCAAGGCCATCAACATGGCGCCGCAGTTGCCGCTGCGCGAATCCGGGCGCGAGCACTGGGACTTCTTCCTGGACCTGCCGGACGTGCGGCAGGACGAAGGCTGCCCGCTCAAGTTCACCAAGTCGAAAGACGTACAGCTGCTGGAGCCGCTGTTCGAGTACAGCGGGGCCTGCGCGGGCTGCGGCGAGACGCCCTACCTGAGCCTGCTGACGCGCCTCTTCGGCGACCGCGCCATCGTGGCCAACGCGACGGGCTGCTCGTCCATCTATGGCGGCAACCTGCCGACGACGCCGTGGAGCGTCAACAAAGAGGGACGTGGCCCGGCGTGGAACAACTCGCTGTTCGAAGACAACGCCGAGTTCGGCTTCGGCATGCGGCTGGCGGTCGACAAGCAGGCCGCCTACGCCCGCGAGCTGGTCGACGCCCTGCGCGACGAGCTGGGGGCCGATCTGGCCGATGGCTTGCTGGAGGCCGACCAGTCGACCCCGGCAGGCATCGAACAGCAGCGCGAGCGCGTGAAGCAGCTCAAAGCGGTGCTGGACGGGCACGACACGCCTCGGGCGCGCGACCTGCGCAGCCTGGCCGACGTGCTGGTGCAGCGCAGCGTCTGGATCGTGGGCGGCGACGGCTGGGCCTACGACATCGGCTTTGGCGGGCTCGACCACGTGCTCGCCAGCGGCCGCAACGTCAACGTGCTGGTGCTGGACACCGAGGTGTACTCCAACACCGGCGGGCAGGCGTCCAAGGCCACGGCCCTCGGCGCGGTGGCCAAGTTCGCCGCGGGCGGCAAGCCGACGCCCAAGAAAGACCTGGGCCGCATGGCGATGGGCTACGGCTACGTCTACGTCGCCCAGGTGGCGATGGGGGCGGACGAGAACCAGACCATCAAGGCGTTCGAGGAGGCCGAGGCCTACGACGGGCCCAGCCTCATCATCGCCTACAGCCACTGCATCGCCCACGGCATCGACATGGCCAAGGGCTTCCATCAGCAGGAGCTGGCCGTCCGGAGCGGCTACTGGCCCCTGTACCGCTTCGATCCGCTCCGGGACGAGGCCGGCAAGAACCCGCTCCAGCTCGACTCCAAGGCGCCCAGCATTCCGCTGAAGGAGTACATCTACAACGAGAACCGCTACCGGATGCTACGGCAGACCAATCCGGAGGCGGCGGCGGCTTTCCTGAAGGAGGCGCAGGCGCTGGTGCACGAGCACTGGGCCACCTACGAGCAACTGGCGAGCATGGGCAGTGGCGACGGCCAGGCCGGTTCGGCTCCGGCACCGCCGAGCCCGGGCAAGAAGCCCCCCCAGCCCGGCAAAGCCGCATCGGGCAGTACGCCCGCCGGTGGCAAAGGGAAGCTGCCCCCCGGCTACTAGGCCGCCCCGCCGTCTCGCCCGACTGTCGCACGCTCCAGACCCAGTAGACCCATGGACCTGACCACCACCTACCTCGGCCTCGACCTCGCGCACCCCATCGTCCCATCGGCCTCGCCGCTCTCGGAGACGGTGGACGGCATCCGCCAGCTGGAGGATAACGGGGCGCCTGCTGTCATCATGCACTCGCTCTTCGAGGAGCAGATCGCCCAGGAGAGCCACAGCCTGGATCACTACCTCAACTACTTCACCGAGGCCTTCGCCGAGGCGCAGACCTACTTCCCTGAAGTGGACACCTACCACGTCGGGCCCGGCGAATACCTGGACAAGATCCGCCAAGCCAAAGACGCCGTCGATATTCCCATCATCGGGAGCCTCAACGGCATCACGACGGGCGGCTGGGTGGACTATGCCCGCAAGATCGAAGAGGCCGGGGCGGACGCGCTCGAACTGAACGTCTACTTCATCCCGACCGACCCGACCATGACGGGCGGCGAGGTGGAGCAGATGTACGTCGAGGTGGTGCGCGAGGTGAAAGCGCACCTGACGATTCCGCTGGCCGTCAAGATCGGGCCGTACTTCAGCGCCATGGCCAACATGGCGTACCGGCTGGCCTACGCCGGGGCGGACGGGCTGGTCCTCTTCAACCGGTTCTACCAGCCCGACTTCGACCTGCAGAACCTGGAGGTGGTGCCGCACCTGGTACTGAGCACGCCGTTCGAGATGCGGCTGCCGCTGCGGTGGGTGGCCATGCTCTACGGCCGCGTCGAGACCGACTTCGCCATCACCAGCGGCGTCCAGACGCACGAGGACGTGCTCAAGGGTCTCATGGCGGGCGCCAAGGTGATGATGACCGCCTCGGAGCTGCTGCGCAACGGGATGCACCGGCTGCAGGAGATGCTGCACGCCACGCGGCTGTGGATGGAGGAGCATGAGTACGACTCCGTCCGGCAGATGCAGGGCAGCATGAGCCAGCAGCACGTGACCGATCCCGCCGCCTTCGAACGTGCCAACTACATGAAGGTCCTTCAGTCCTGGCGGCCCGACACCGCGGGGGAGATGATGCATCTGCGCCGTTGAGACGGACCGAGCCTTTCCAGGCTGTCGTCTCGCTCGGTCACCGCCGGTACGTTGACCCCTCAGAATCATGACGTATTCCATCTACATCCTCCGCCCGGCCTCCTCGCACGGATCCTGTTGCGTGCCGATCATCAACCAGTGGACGGATGCTACCGTCTGCGGGGTCGGAGCGGCCACCGTGGAGGAGCTGGAGGCCGTCCGGGATGCCGCGCCCGACCTGGTGCTGGTGGACATCGGTGCGGAGGGCATGACGGGCATCGAATTCGTCAAGCCGCTGGCCGAGCAGGTGCCAGTGCTCGTCGTGGCGCCGGACGACGAGCCCATCTACGTGGACCGCGCCCTGCAGGCTGGCGCCCGGGGCTACCTGACGCGCGCGGAGGCCGAACAGCTGCTCCCTGCCGCCATCCAGCGCATCCTGGACGGGCACGTCTACCTGAGCGACCGGCTGAGCATGCGCGTATTGCTCCAGCACAGCCCGCACCAGACTCAGGCTTCGCCCCTCCAGCACCTGAGCGACCGCGAACTCGAAGTGTTCGAACACCTCGGGCGGGGCTGCACCACCCAACAGATCGCCGACGCCCTGTGCATCAGCCCCAAGACGGTGGAGTCGCACCGGGGCCGCATCAAGCACAAGCTGGCGGTAGGGACGAGTGCCGAGTTGCGCCGCCGCGCCGCGCAGTGGGTGCGTGCGCATCGCCTGAGCAACGCATGACGGGCGATGACGGGGCGGGGTGCTCGTCGCCCTGACGGCACAGGCCATTGATTCGATTTCGATCACGAACCAAGAGGAGTCCTGACGATGACCATCACGTTCCAGGCTACCAACCTGAGTCTCACCGATGACCTGCGGACTTACGTCGAGGACAAGCTGGCGGATTGTTTGCGCCCGCTGCAGGACATGAATCTCGACCCCGTCTCCGTCGACGTCGAGCTGGAGCGGACCACCTTCCGGCACCCGCACGCGCGTGAGGATCAGCGGCGCTTCCGGGCCGAGGCCAACGTCACGGTGCCGGGACGCCGCCTGATCCGGGCCGAGGGCTCAGCGGATGATCTCCGGCAGGCCATCGTGCAGATGAAGCACGTCCTGACGCGCGACCTGCGGCGGTGGCACGAGCGCCTCATCGCGAAGTCGCGCCAGGGGGCACGCGAGGCCAAAGCGCTGCTCAGCGAGGCCGACGTGACGAGCATCCCGGAGGTGGACGTCGTCGAAGAGTGGCTTGAGGTCGAGGAAGACCTCGAAGCGCGCTCTGAGCAGGCTGCCGACGACGCCTGGCAACTGCTGGATGAAGACGGCGCGGACGCCCGCGACTTCGTCTAGCCGCCGTGCGCGGCCGGTCCGCGTCCGCTTCACGCAAGGCGCTCGGGGCGACCCTGACCGGAAAATCAGGGCCCGCCCCACAGCCGCTCACGACGATGATCCGCATATTTCTCTTCCTTCCTAACGAACGACCCGCTGCGTCATGCCCGCGCTGGAGACCATTCTGCTGCCGACGGACTTCTCGCCGTGCGCGACGCGTGCGCAACACCATGCCCTGACGCTGGCCCGCACGCTCGACGCCGTGTTGCACGTGGTGCACATCGCCGAGCCGCCGCCGCTGTCGTCGTCGATGCAGCAGGCGGCCTGGTGGGGACGGGCCCAAGCGCGGGCGGGGGCGGCCATGCACAGGGCCTGGGACGCGATGCCGCGCGAGGACCTGCAGATCATCCGCACCGTGCAGCCGGGGACCGGCGGGCGCACGGCGGCTGCGGACCTCATCGCCTACGCGGAGACGTGTGAGGCCGACCTGATCGTGATGGGCACGCACGGACGGCGCGGCCTCAACCGGCTGCTCGTGGGCAGCGTCACGGAGGAAGTCATGCGGAGGGCGCCGTGCCCGGTGCTGGCGGTCCGCGAAGGCGACACGGCGGCGGTGGAAATGAACACGCTGCTCGTGCCGCTCGACCTGTCGGAGCAGAGCCTTGCAGCGTGGCGGTACGCCTGCATGCTGGCCGCCGCCTGCGACGCCCACCTCACGCTGCTGCACGTCACCGACGTCGAGCTGATCCCCGCCACCCTCTCGGTGCGCCCGTACATCCCGCAGCTCGGGCACGAAATGGCCGCCTGGACGCGGGACGAGGCCGAGCAGCTGGTGCGGGATGCGCAGGAGGCGGGTATCGCAGCCTCGTACGTCCTGGCCAGCGGCGACCCGGGCACCGTCATCTGCCAGCAGGCGCAGCAGGCCGATCTCGTCGTGATGACCTCGCACGGGCGGGCCGGACTGGATCGCCTGCTGATGGGCAGCGTCGCCGAGACGGTCATGCGGGAGGCGCCCTGCCCGGTGCTCGTGGCGCGGTCCGCCCCGACGCCCCAGACGCCCTCGCCGAGCGCGTAGAGCCGGTAGCGCCCCCAGCGCCTGGGAGAATGCCCTACGGTAGAACCCGGCCATGCCTGACGACAGGTTCATGGTCTTCCCGGCAGTACGTCGCGCCAGAGCTACGTTCTTTACACCTGTCTCATTTCGTACCAGACCGGAGGAAGCCATGATGACGATTCAATCCATTCTGTTTCCGACGGACTTCTCCGCGTGCGCCGAACACGCGTTCCAGCAGGCCGCGTTCCTGGCCGACCAGTACGGGGCGACGCTCCACGTGCTGCACGTCCGCGAGACGCGCAAGCCGGACCTCATTCCGCCCATCTCGCTGTCGGAAGAGGAAATCATCGAGCAGCTTCAGGGCAGCATCCGCGACGAGGCCGCCCTGTCAGAGAAGCCTCACGTCCGGCTCGTCCGGTCGGAGGTGCGCCGCGTCTCGGCGTCGGTGGGCATCCTGGAGTATGCCGACGAGCACCGCATCGACCTGATCGTGATGGGCACGCACGGGCGGCACGGTGTCAACCGGCTGTTCGTGGGCAGCGTGGCTGAAGAGGTCGTCCGCCTGGCGACGTGTCCGGTCCTCACGGTGCGGCACAACCAGTGTGAGCCGCGTGGCATTCTCCAGCGCATCCTGGTGCCCATCGACTTTTCCGAGCGCAGCGAACAGGCCCTCTGGTTTGCGGCGGAGCTCGCGCAGTCCTACCGGGGTCAGCTGACGCTCCTGCACGTGGTGGAAGAGGTGGCGCTGCCCGGCGTCTACGGGCTGGACCCCGTCCCGGTCAACACGCCCGACGTCATGGCCCGCGCCCGGGCCAGCCTCGATGACCTCGTCCAGCAGCTTCCGGACGACGTCCGGGCGACGGCGGTGGTGATGCCCGGCCACGCCGCTCGCGACATCCTGGAGTACGCCGACGAGCAGGATACCGACCTGATCGTCATCGCGACGCACGGGCGGACGGGCATCGAGCATCTGCTGCTGGGCAGCGTCACCGAGAAGGTCGTCCGCCTGGCGCCCTGCCCGGTCTGCACCATGCGCAGCACGATGCCGCCGGTGAGCATCCCGGAGACGCGGCCCACCCGGCATCGGACGACAAAGAAGCAGCTCGTTACGTGACGCGGGAAACGCGCGGGCGGAGGGCCGGTTGGTAGGCTGGTAGTCATCCGCCCCTGACCAACGCCTTCCCGCCCATGCGCATCGCTGTCTTCAGCGCCAAGCCGTACGACCGCCGCTTCCTCGAAGCCGCCAACGCCGACGCCGGGCACGACCTCGTCTTCTACGAGGCGGGCCTCCAGTCGTCCACCACGGTCCTGGCCGATGGCTTCCCCGCCATCTGCGCCTTCGTCAACGACGTGCTCGACGCCGAGGTGCTCCAGTCGCTCCAGCAGCAGGGCACCCGCCTCATTACGCTGCGCAGCGCAGGCTTCAACCACGTCGACATCGAAGCGGCCGAGGCGCTGGGGCTCACCGTGGCGCGCGTCCCGGCCTACTCCCCCTATGCCGTCGCCGAGCACACCGTGGCGTTGCTGCTCGCCCTGAACCGGCGTCTGCACCGCGCCTACACCCGCGTCCGGGAGACCAATTTCTCCCTCGACGGCCTGCTGGGTTTCGACGTGCACGACAAGACGGTCGGTATCGTGGGCACCGGCAAGATCGGCACCATCGTGGCGCGCATCCTGAAGGGCTTCGGGTGCCACCTGCTGGCCTATGACCTCTACCCGAATGACACGTGCCGCGACCTCGGGGTCGAGTACGTAGCCCTCGACGACCTCTTCGCCCGGTCCGACATCATCACACTCCATACGCCGCTGACGCCCGACACGTATCACCTCATCGACGAGGCGGCGCTGGAGCAGATGCAGGACGGTGTGATGCTGCTCAATACGAGCCGCGGGGCGCTGGTCGACACGCTGGCCGTCATCGACGCGCTCAAGGCGGGGCGCGTCGGGGCGCTCGGGCTGGACGTGTACGAGGAGGAGGGCGACCTCTTCTTCGAGGATCTCTCCGACCACGTCATCCAGGACGACACCTTCGCGCGACTGCTCACCTTCCCGAACGTCCTCATCACCGGCCACCAGGCGTTTTTCACGGAGGAGGCCATGTCCAACATCGCGGAGACGACGCTTGGCAACGTGACGGCGTTCGAGCAGGACGGCGAAGTGCTGCATCCCGTGACGACGGAGATGATCGCCTGACTACATAGGCTCACGTTGTACGGTCGCCCGGCTGCACGTCCACAGCAGCCTGGTTTCGTGGTTTCGTGGTTGCGTGGTTCGTGATGCGTGGTTCGTGACCCAAAATCACCACACGCCCATCCGCCCTTACTCCCACACCCCAACCGGGGCGATGTCCGGTCGTGCGTCCCATCTGCGCATTACCTGACTGAGCGGCCCCGAGTAGCGCCGCACGTAGCCCCATCGACCATCCGCGAGCAACCCGACCATGAATCCGACGCCTGCGACCTCGCTGATCCTATTCACCCTCGTTCTCGCCCTCGTCGTGGCGGCATGTGGCGACGTGGACGCGACCGATGCTCCCGCTGAGACCGCCACCGCCGCCGACACGTCCGAGTGGGACTGGCTGCCGGTGTGGGAGGAGGGGGATCCCTACCCGACGCTGTGGGGCTATACGCTACTGGCGTCCGCTCCCGAGGGCGCGCGGCCCACGAACAGCAAGTACCACCCGGACGCGCTGAACCTGTCCCACTCCGAGGGGACGATCTATTTCAATCTGTTCGCCGTCGACGATCAGGTCTACCACATGCAGCTCCAAAACGAACTGGGCGACGGTGCGGTGTCCGAGGATGCGTTCTGGGAGGCCGTCCGCGATCGCGTCGGGGATCCCGAGATCGAGGCGGGCAAGTCATGGATCTGGGAGTCGGGCGACTTCTACATGGAGGTGCGCCTCAGCCGGGGCACGGCGAGTACCGTGCTCACCCACCGCGCGATCAACGCCGCCCAGCTCGCGAAGCGCGATAATTGACCATGCCTCGACCGAGATTCCGAATGACATCGCTTCTTCCGCTGTTCGCGATGTGCCTGCTGTTGGCCGCCTGCGGGTCGTCCGCCCCGACGACCGCGAGCCAGACGGCGCAGGCTCCAGCATCCACGGAGCAAGATGCCGAGGTGACCCGGCTGCAGGCCGTCGCCCGCCTGGCGCCGGACGGCCCGGTGCTCGACGACTACGTGGAGTGGACCGTCTACGCCGTGGAGGACGTCGACCTCCGGGTGGACTCGACCACAGGCGATCTGGCTATTTCCGGCACCGGCACGCCGTACGACACGCCCCGCCTCGACCTCGCGCTGGCGCCCGGCGAGTACGTGGTCGAGGCCGAGGTGGCGTTCCAGGAGACGCGGCGACGGGTCACCGTGGCGCCGGGAGGCACGACGACGGTCGATCTCGTGCTCGACACCGCCCTGCTGGTTATCGAGGCGACGCCCGACACGCTCGGGCTGGCCGGACGCATCCACAAGCCGAACGGGCGCACGACCAACTTCGCCACGTCCCAGCCGCCGAAACTCCAGGCGCTGGCCCCCGGGCAGCACGAACTGGTCGTGTATCGGGGCGCAGGCACGGTGCGCCGGACGGTGGACATCGCCCCCAGCCAGCTGACGGTGGTCGAGGTCGACGTCAGCACGGGGACGCTGGTCGGCCAGTTCGACGTCGGCACGGAGGAGCCGGCGTTCGACCTGGAATGGACCGTTCGCACCTGGAATCCCGAGACGCGGCGCAGCGGCGAGACGGTGGTCGAGGAGGAAGGTCCCGGCATCGAGGTGCGACTGCCGCCCGGGGCCTACCTCGTGGAGACGGCAGCGGGCGTCAACGTGCGTTTCCGAGAGGTCATCGAAGTGGTGGCGGGAGCGACGGCGCACCTCCCTGTCGAACTCGGCTGGGCGCAGATCGAGCCAACGCTGATCGACGCCGAGGGCGAGCCCGTCACCGCAGGCTTCGACTGGTGGCTCGTGCCTGGAGACGATCTGGACGATAAGCCGTGGACGGTCAAGCGGCCGGGCGAGCGCTTTCTGGTGAACCTGGCGTATCAGCCGTACGCGCTGCTGGCCGTCGATCCCGACGCCGATTATGCCCGCCTTGCCCAGTCCGACGTGTTGACGCTCCAGCCCGGCGAGTCCCGGCAGGTCACGGTGCGGCTCGACTGACGATGCCCGCGCCGCCTTGTGGGGCACGGCCCCGTCCGTTACCTTAATCACATCAGGCCGCACGTATCGTTGGAGTTCGAACTGCCTTCCGTTGCAGCGTGGCACGTCTGTATCCTGTGGCCTGGTGCCTGCTTGTCCTCGCGCTCGCTACTGCTTCTCTCTCCCGCGCCGACGAGGTGCCGCTCCGCCAGTATCGGCAGGCCGACGGACGGTCGCTGGAGATGGTCCGGGCGATGGCACAGTCGGCGGACGGGCTGCTCTGGTTCGGGACGATGACGGGCCTCGTCGTCTACGACGGGCAGACGTTTCAGGAGGTGCCGCTGCCGGACAGCATCGGCCCGGCCTCGGTGAACCACCTCACGGCGATGCCGGACAGCTCGGTCTGGTTCACGGCGGGCCCGAGCGGTCTCCTGCAGGCGAAGCGTGGTCGCGTGACGGGGGCGATGCCGCAGCTGGCCGGGCACTTCTCGACCCGCCTCGTCGCCCGCGGCGATACGCTGCATCTGCTGGCCGACGACGCTTATTGGACGCTCGTCCCGTGCCGCGATGCGGTCCAGAAAACGCCGCTGCGCTATCCGGAGGCCTTCCTGCAGCCGTACGCAGGCAACCCGGACGCCATCGTGATTCGGGGGCACGACCTCGCCTTCGATCCCCGGGGGCGTCCCTGGATCCTGGACGGGCGCTATGGGCCCGGGCGCATCCGGTCCGACGGCAGCGTGCACTTCCACGGCTGGCAGCGCACACCGCGCGGCGGGCAGGACTGGTGGAATCACCTCCGGTTTCTGCCGGATGGGCGCGCGCTCGTGACGAGCGGCGGCAGTATCCGCGTTCAGGACCCGACGACCCCGCCCCGCCCTCCGCTCCGGCAGGGCGCTCGCGTCGGACGTCTGTACCAGGCTGGAGGCACTGTCTACGTCCCGACGCGGGAAGGCTTGCTCCGCTGGTCCGTCGCCGAAAACCGGCTGCTGGATCCGCTCGGCGAGCCCCATGGACTCCCGACCGATTACGTTCGCGCTGCCCTGGAGGATCACGAGGGCGGCCTCTGGCTGGCCACGAGCGAGGGCCTCGTGCATCTCTTCGCCCCCGGCGTGCGTCACGTCCGGAAGGTCGACGGGGAAGAGGTGCCGTTCGTCGACAAGTTTACCGTGACCTCGGATGGGGCACTCTGGGCGCGGTCGTTTCACAGCGGCCTCATCCGCATCGCGCCCGATCCCGCCCACGTCACGCCTGCAGACTGGACGGAATGGGAGTTGGTCGACGGGCTGGACGGGCAGGCGCACCTCGTCGGCACGCCCGGCTGGTATCGGTTCGAGGCGGGGACGCGGTGGCAGCGCATCGGCGACCGGGAGCGGGGCGTGCGCCCGTTCGTCGGGCCGGACGGCATGGGCTACTTCTGGCACAGCAGCGGCATCTACCAGCACGATCCCGCCGATCCGAACGACGTGCGCCCGCTGGCTACCTGGCCGCTCGACGCCCGTGACTACCACGTGATGACCCTGGCGCCCGACGGCGACGTCATCTACCGCAACCGGGATCTGCTGCTGCGGGCGACGCCGGACGTCGACCGCCCCTCTGCGACGACGTGGGACACCCTCGCCACGCTGCCGGGCTTCGCGGAGGCGCGCACCCGCTACATGCACTTCGACGACGCGGGTCGGGCGTGGCTGCCGTTCTGGCAGCGCGGGCTCGTCCTGGTCGACACCCGGGCGCCCGACCCCGCGCCGCAGGTCCTCCTGCCCAACGAGCCGATGTGGCAGGTGACGCCGTCGGGCGACAGCCTCGTGTTCGCGGCGGCCAAGAACGGGCTGTGGATCGTCGATGGCCACGACGCCGCGCTCCGCTGGCACCTCACGTCAGAGGACGGGCTCCTGTCCAACTACGTCTCGTCGGCCCGCATCTACGGCGACACGCTCTACGCCGGGCACACGATGGGCCTCACCAAGCTGCCCCTCAACGAACTCTATCAGGCGCCCTCCGTGCCGACCACGCTCATCCGCACGGTCGAGCGTCCGTCGGGCACCTACGCGCCCACCGCGAGTCCGCCGTTCGAGGCCGACGAGCGGTCCGTTGGGCTGACGTTCGCGGCCACGAGCTACACCTATCCGCAGCGCGTGCAGTATCAGTATCGCCTCGCGGGGTACCAGGACGCGTGGCAGCAGACGGAGCGGCCGTTTGCCGAGTTCACCAACCTGAGCCCGGGCCGCTATCGCTTCGAGGTGCGGGCTCGCGTGCAGGGCGGGCAGGCCGGCCCGGTGGCGACCTACGCCTTTCACGTGCCCGCGCTGTTTTACGAGACGTGGACCTTCCGAGGGCTCGTCCTGCTGCTGCTCGGGATGCTGGCGGCCGGAGGTTACTATGTCCGGGTGCACCGGCTGAAGCGCCGGGAGGAGGAGTTGCGGCACCTCGTCGAAGAGCGCACGCAGCGCCTCGCCGCCGCCAAGCGCAAGACCGAGGCGCAGGCGCAACGGCTGTTGGAGCTGGACGAGGCCAAGCGCCGCTTTCTGGCGAACCTGTCGCACGAGTTCCGCACGCCGCTCACCCTCACCCTCGGGCCGCTTCGGGACGTACTGGACACACAGGAAGAGGTGCTTCCGGACACAACTCGCACGAAGCTGACAGCTGCTCATCGCAACGCCCGGCGCCTCCTGCGGCTGGTGGACGAACTGCTCGACCTGGCTCGCCTGGAAGCCAAGACGCTCACGCTGGAGCGGACGCCGACCGACCTCGTCGCCCTCACGCAGCGCCTCGTCCGCTCCTGCATGCCGCTGGCCGAGCGCAACGGCATCGCGCTGCACCTGTCCACGCCGAGCGACGTCGTGCAGGGCCGCGTCGATCCCGGCAAGGTGGAGAAGGTGGTGCTCAACCTGCTCACCAACGCGCTCAAGTTTACGCCCGAAGGTGGGAAAGTGCATGTCTCGGTCGCCCGACGCGCGGCGCAGGAGGAGCGCTGGGTCGAGATCGCGGTGCAGGACACGGGCTGCGGCATCCCCGAGGACGAGCAGGATCGTCTCTTCGAGCGCTTCTACCAGGGCGATGGGTCGTCCACGCGGAAGCATCAGGGCACCGGCATCGGCCTGTCGCTCGCCAAGGAGTTGGTCGATCTCCACGGCGGCGCCATCGCCGTCGAGAGCACGCCCGGCTTCGGCAGCACGTTCACCGTGCGCCTGCCGCTCCAGCCGGACGCTGTCCCCGGCCACGCTGAATCCGCAGCCGCTGCGGGCGATGGCGCGCTCGGCGGCGACGGCGCGGCGCTGGTCGTCGAGGACGTGCCGACGCCTTCTACCAGCACGCCGACCGCCGACCCGCCGGAGGACGCGCCGACCGTGCTCGTGGTGGAAGACAACGCCGAGGTGCGCGCCTTCCTGCGGGAGCACCTCGCGACGCGCTACCGCGTGCTCGAAGCCGCCGACGGCGCCGAAGGCCTGCGCCAGGCTCGCGAATCCAGGCCTGACCTCATCCTGTGCGACGTGATGATGCCGGAGGTCGACGGCGTGACACTCTGCCAGCAGCTCCGCGCAGAGGAGGCCACGGCCGCCGTGCCCGTCATCCTGCTCACGGCCCGCGCGGGCGAGGAAGCCGAGGTGGAAGGCCTGGCCGTCGGCGCTGACGCCTACGTGACCAAGCCGTTCAGCATCCAGACGCTGGTCGCCCGGATCGAGGCGCTGCTCACCTCGCGCCGCCGCCTGCGCGACCACTTCGGCGAGACGGTGCTCGTCGGGCCGGACGCCATCGACGCCACGCCGGAGGAGGCCGCCTTTCTGGAGCAAGCCCTCGCCGTCGTGGAGGAGCACCTGGACGATGCCGACTTCAAGGTGGCGGCCTTCGCCGGGGCGATGGGGCTGAGTCCGCGCCAGCTGCGCCGCCGCCTCAAGGCGCTCATCGACGAGACGCCCGCTGCCTTCGTGCGCCGCTACCGGCTGGAGCGGGGCCGTCAACTCCTGGAGGCCCGCGTCGGCACCATCGCGGAGGTGGCCTATCAGGTGGGCTTCAGCAGTCCCGACTACTTCTCGCGCTGCTTCCGGGAGGCGTTCGGCCAGACGCCCTCGGCCTATCGACAGGCGCAGGCGTAACCCTGAGGCCATCCGGTTCTGTCAGGGTGGCTGAGAGTGCGGGAGCGTGGGAGTGCGGGAGCGTGGGAGTGCGGGAGCGTGGGAGTGTGAGAGTGTGGGAGTGTGGGAGGAGGGCGATTCCAGGCGTTCCGGCCGCGTCGATGCGATAGCGTACGCTCCGGACATACCTCATATCGTGGCACCGATGCGCACCACGCACCACGAAACACGCACCACGTTCTCGACCATTCGGGCATCGCCAAACGAAACTGGCGTAACCGTCACTTGCACCCGAACACATCGGACCGTCCGCCTCACAATCCGGTCATGGGGACGGTTTTCGGGGATTCGTCCGGATTTTCAGGGTCGGGGCGCGCTAGGCTTGGAAGCGTTCTTCACAGACGCGCCACCCCAATGACGCTCGCTCCGCATGGCGGAACCGGAGATCCGTTGGCATGCTGTCCTCCTCTCGGGCCGGTTCCAGCTGTGCGAGCGGCGTCTGTACTGCTCCCGCGCCCGCCTCTACGCGGATCGCCTGCTGCTGACGGGCTGGCACGGGCTCACGCGGTTTCGGCGGCGGATTCCCCTCACTGCGATCCGCCAGGCGCGCGTGTCGGACGAAGGCCATCTGCACCTGACGACGCGCGACGAACAACTCTGCCTCGCCCTCGATGCCGCCCCTCGCTGGCGACGGATGATCGAAGCCCATCGCGACGCGCTGGGCGGGTGACGCCACACTGCACGACGCATCATGCCGAAACGGGTCAGGCGGTCGGGGAGTCAGGCGGCCTGAGCGCAGATTCTGTCTGCGCGCGACTCCCTGGCCGGGCTGGCCCCCTCTGTGCCTCGAAGACTGACGACGGTTCGCGCTCTCTATTTCAGCGTGATCGTTCGAATACCCACGAACCATCGCACGAAGTCTGCTGCAGGATGATCACCATCGGCGACGAGCGCTTCCGCTAGCCCCGGCGCGCACCACGCTCTTTCGTTTCCAGACATCACCGTCATCGACCCCATTCTGCCCATGTCGCTTCGACCCCATTCTCTCATCCTCTTCGCACTCATCCTCGCCCTCGCCGGGTGTGGCGGCGGTGAAGCGTCCGATACCGCCGGAGCAGCAGACGACGACGCCCGCGACGCCGTCCGTGCCGACCTGGACGCCTTCGCCGACGAGATCGCCCAGGCCCTTCTGAACGACGACGGCGACGCACTCCGCGCCCGCTACGTCCCGCTCGACCAGATCGACGGCTGCCAGATGGGCATGGAGCAGTTCGACGACCTCAACCCCATGCAACGGCGCTACGAGGACGACCGGCTGCGCTTCGAAACGTTCACCACTACGACCATCACCGAAGCCGACCACGAGCGCGTGCTGATTCAGAATACGAACATGTGGTCGGCCGAGGGGACCATCGCGATCAAGGCCCTGGAGGGCGACACCTGCCCCGTCGACTATCACGGCGAGACGTGGGTGACACTCGTCCGGGCAAACCAGCCGCCGCACCTGGACGAGTACCGCATGTACCTGATTCACCTGAACGATCAGTGGTACCACTACGATGCGCCCGGCGAAAGCGACTTCGACTGCGACGAGATGAATAACGAGGACTGCCAGCTGTACGAGGAGCAGGCCTCCTGAGCCGCACCACTGTCCAATCCGCCATCCGTTTCAACTTCCTGACTGAACGACCATCGACATGCTTGCATCGACCCGAATCACGTGCTGCCTTACCGCCTTCCTCTTGCTCGGTCTGCTCGGGGTGAGTGCGCCCTCGTCGGCGACCGCCCAGGACGTGCGCGGGGCCGTCACCATCGACGATCCGCCCGAAGCGTTGGAGTCGGGCTCGCTGCTCGTCCTCTTCGCCGCGTTCCGCACGGGCGAGCATCAGCTCCATCTCGACTTCGAGAGCGACGCCGAGGTCGTGCCCGTGCAGTTCCAGACGATCGTGCGCAAGGACGGCGAGACCCTCGGGCGCTCCCGCCGCGACCCGATGCCCTACTTCCCCGGCGACATGCTGATGTGCCCCGAAGCGTGGGACTTCATCGCCATGCTGAACGAGGTGGCCGACGATGAGGGCCAGTTGCCGCCCGGCGATTATGAAATCATGCTCATCGCCGAGAACGTGGAAGGCGAGGCTGGCATCGAGCCCGCCGAATTCCAGTTTACGGTGCCGCGCCGGTAAGGGCACCGCGACGTATTGATCTCCGAGCCCATCGCCACGACAGACTCCTATGATGTACAACCGGGGACTATCAGTCGGACTCGTACTCCTGCTGCTTCTCAGCCTGACGGCGTGCGGTCCTTCCGGGGAGGACGCGGCGCCCGCCGACGCAAGCGCCCAAGCTGAAGCGGCCAGCGCGGGAGGATTTCAGCAGACGGGCACCATCACCGCCCGGCTCGACGGCGACCAGCACACCTGGACGACCTACGCCGCCCCGGGCGACGCTGTGGGCACGGCGCGGTGGACGATGAAACTATCAGTGCCCTGGGCGAACGACAGCGCTGAAACCGCCGAGGCCGGGCTGCTGGGCTACGCGGACGGCTTCAACCAGGGTGGCCACTTCGAGGTCAACTTCACGTTCGAGCCGCCGCAGGGCGACGCGCGCTACGACCTGGGCGGGCCGGCCAGCGCCGCCAGCATCCACTACCGCCCCGACGGCTACCGCGGCGCCAGCTATTCGATGACAGACGGGACGCTCCAGGTGACTGCCATCGACGCGCGCAAAGACGGGCCCAGCCAGTTCGCGGGCACCTTCCGCGGCACCCTCGCCGCCGAGGACGATTCGGGCCAGACGCTCACCGTGACCGACGGCTCGTTCGACATCCAGCAGGCCGGGTTCGAGGAGTAGCCGACTCGACCTGATCCATCATGTATCGACCATCATCCAACCGACAAGGCCGCACATGTACCGCACACGCCTATTTTCTGCTCTTTGCCTCGTCCTCACGCTGTCGCTCGGCACCCTCGGGTGTGGCGGCGGCACCGA
This sequence comes from Bacteroidota bacterium, assembly GCA_009908885.1. GTDB lineage: Bacteria > Bacteroidota > Rhodothermia > Rhodothermales > JAAAOL01 > JAAAOL01. The sequence goes on from JAAAOL010000358.1 coordinate 22,806, forward strand.
CGGTGGTGGAGCCGGGGACGCCTCGGCACAGGCCGTCTCGGGCGACGGGCCGACTGCCATGGAAGGCACCGCGGGCGCGCCCCTCGACGACCTCGCGTCTGGCACGTACGACCTGACCGTCTCGGGCGGCATCGCCAGCGACGGCGCCTGGACCAACGAGAACCGCGCCGGCGTGTTCTACGACCCGGCGCCGCGAGCGGGCAATGAGGGGCCGTATCAGCTCCTCATGCGCTTCGACCTGACCGAGTACAACATCGAGCGCAGCAACGTCTCCCCGGACGAGGGCGAGATCAAGTTCGAGTTTCCCGCGGGCCTCGCGCCCGGCACGTACGACGTCGTCGGCGACACGGGCGAGGCGTCCGAGGACGACGTGAAGGTCGAAATCCGGGCCGGGACGGGCGCCCTGTCGCAGGCCTTCGACGAGAACGTGGAAGGCACCCTCACCTTCACGCAGACCGGGCAGAAGATATCGGGCTCGTTCGACGTAAGCGCCGTCTTCGAGCTCTTCGCGACCAGCACGGAGTACACCGCCGAGGCCGAGGGGCGCTTCAACGAGATCCCGTTCGAGCCAGAGGCCGAGGCCGATCTCCAGTTCAGCGGTGCGGTGGACTACACCGCCGAGACGCACGGCGTCTATCTGGAGGAAAACGACAATTTTCAGGTCCAGGTGGACGAGTATCGACTGCAGGTCTTCATCGGCGAGCCGGGGAGCGACGAGGAAGGCTTCGGAGAGGCCTGGTTCTACATCCCCGCGTCGCTGAGCGAGGGCACGTACGACGTCGTCGTGACGCAGACGACGGGCATCAACCGGCCGCCGGACGCCGACGTGGCGGCACGGGTGTCGGTCCAGGCGCCGGGCATGGAAGACGGCGCGCGGGCCGACGCGGTATCGGGCACGCTCACCATAGAGTCCGCCGATCCGCAGAACTACGCCGTCACCTTCGACCTCACGTGTGCGACGCCCGCCGGAGAGGTGCAGGCGTCCGGGGCGGCCCGC
>JAAAOL010000540.1 GCA_009908885.1 Bacteroidota bacterium
GCCGAACGAGGTCGAGACCGACGTACGGCGATTGTTGGTCAGCGGCTGCACCCGGAAGTCCGCCGCGGCGTTGACCGCGCTGTACTCGTAGTAGTCGTCCTCGTAGTACTCGTCGTTGTAATAGCCGCCATAGTAGTACGGATCGTCCTCGTAATACCCGGCGCTGAACGAGCCGCGCCCGTAGTCGAAGAGCCACTGCTGGTTCTCCGGCAGCAGCGAGATGGGCGCATAGCCGGTGAAGTGCACCGGGTCGAAGAAGCGGCTGTACTGCACCGGATCGACGCGCTTGCGCCGCAGGTCGACCACGCCGACGCGGAAGCCGTGGCTCCGGCGGTAGGCGTCCAGCAGGTAGTCGTCGTAGTGGCGGGTCGAGATGAGCTCGAAGCCTTCGTACGCATCGCCCACGAGGAACACGTCGCGGTCGAACTGGACGCGCCCGTTCCGATAGATGGTCGCCTGGACGTGGCCGAGGCGATCCGGCACGCGGACGACCTCACCCAGATAGCGTCCGTCTTCGTACAGCTCGATGCGGTCGATGTAGATGTCCACGACGGCCTTGCGCGGCGTGGCGTAGCGCAGCTGGTGGTAGTAGTCGGTGCGCACGTCGATGCGGGAGCGGCGGCGATGGCGGTTCCAGCCCACCTCTACGTAGACGACCTGCCGGTAGCGGTAGTGCGGGCGCCAGCCGGTGCGGTGCCGATGCACCCACGGCCAGTTGATGTCGATGTCGATGCGCGGCTGCACGATCAGGTCGCGGCAGTAGCGGCGGTAGCGCTTATGGCGGCGCGTGTAGACCGGGCGCTGGTACTTGGGCCGATGGCGCCGGACGCGCTGATCCCGATGGCGACGGTGCCGGGCCTCGACGCGGGAACGGTTGCCCCGCCCCCGCCGACGCGCTTCCTGCCGCCGCTGATCGCGACGCGCCTCGGTCCGGGCCGCCCGGCGACTCCGCGACCGTGATGCCTGTGCCCGTTCCGAACGAGAAGCTGCAGACCGCGACCGGGCACTGCGCCCTCGCTCGTCGGACCGACTGCGGGCCGACCGCGAACGAGCCGACCGCGAGCGCTCCGACCGAGCCTGTGACCGCGAGGACCGGGCCGAGCGGGACCGTGCCGCCCGCGAGCGCTCGGACCGCGAGGCGCGTGACCGAGATGACCGCGACCGGGCTTCTGACGAACGGGAAGCACGAGACCGGGAGGAGCGGGACTGCGCCGACCGCGACCGAGACGAACGGGACCGTGCCTCGGACGAGCGGGAGGCCCGAGACCGCGACGAACGGGATCGCGCCTTCGATGAGCGCGCCGACCGAGACCGGGACGAACGAGATCGTGCCTTAGACGAACGGGCCGACCGGGACGAGCGCGACCGGGACGCGGCGCGCTGCTTCGTGCGGCTGCGGCGGGCCTTGCTGCGCTCGGCCGAGCGGGACCGCTCCGACGAGCGTTCGGCCCGCGAGCGCTCCGTGGAGGATCGGCGCTGCGCCGTAGCGTCGGGGGCGAGGACGCTTGCCCCCAGCAAGGTGATGAACAATAGCGCCACCCAGTGGCGGACGGAGATGGTAGCGAGGGACTTCATGGGACGCTCCGCTGCGAACAGCATAACTCCAGACGAGACGTTGGCAATGCCCTTCGAGAGAGAACACCGTGCCAGGACGGCCCGCAGGCCCTCGCCGCCGCCTCAGCCGGAATCGGCCTCGCCGGGGCGTCCACTATTCCAGACAACGCAGCCTCACACGCCCCACACCATCGTCCCCCCGATGTGCCCGGTCCACGCGACGAGCACCGCCGCGGCCACCGTGAGCCCCACCAGCACCAGCCGCGCCACCACCGGGTCGGGCGGGTCGCGCTCCAACGTCGTGCGCCGTTCTACCCAGAACGACAGCCCCGCCACGCCCGCCAGCGCCGCGCCCGTGACGATCAGCGCATAGAGCGCCGTCGTCTCGTGCAGGCCGACGAGTTCTTCCACGATGGGTGTCCCTTCGACGTGCTCCTCGATGGACTCACCGGTGAAGTAGGCCGCGAGAAGCCCGACCATGCCCACGCCCAGCAGCAGGAGCACCGTGCGGCGCCAGAAGGCCGTCCCCCGCACCGCCCAGACGATGGCGACCAGCGCGGCCACGGTGATGAGGGCGATAGGAAAATGCACCACCACCGGATGCAAGACGGGGATGTCATACTGCAAGACGCTGTCCATAGCAGCCTTTCCTACCCGTGAAGCACCTGTAACGGTTCCGTTGGAAGCCCGCGCCTCGGCGCCTCGTCGTCGACGCCCGCGCATCCTCGCCGCGCGCTCGCCGTACACGCGTCACAGTCCTCGGTGGTCATTATCTTGCACCCTCCGCCACCGGCGGGCACCATCCTGCTCTGACGCTACCTTCCTTCCGTCCATGCGCTTTTTCTCCACCCTCTTCGCCAGCATCCTGGGAACGCTCATCGCCCTGGCGCTCGTGGTCCTGCTGGGCCTGCTGCTGTTCCTGGGCTTCGCGGCGGCCTCCAGCCAGCAACCTTCCGTCCAATCGGGCTCCGTCCTCACGATGGAGCTGTCCGGCTCGATCCCCGAGCAGGTCTCGGGCGACCCCTTCAAGCAAGCCTTCGCCGACGAACCGGCCTACGACCTGCGCGACGTGCGCGTGGCGCTGCAGAAGGCCGCTGCGGACGACCGCATCGAGGCCGTCTGGTTGAAGCCGCACGGCATCCAGGCCTCGTGGGCCACGCTCCAGGAAGTCCGCAACGCCCTGACCACCTTCCGCGAGAGCGGCAAGCCGCTGTACGCCTCCGGGGGCGAGTACTTCATGAGCGAGGGCGACTACTTCCTGGCCAGCGCCGCCGACAGCGTCTTTGCCGACCCCGAGGCCTTCTTCGAGTTTAACGGCTTCAACCTGGACGTGGCCTTCCTCGCAGGCACGCTGGAGAAGCTGGGCATCGAGCCGGTGATCTTCCGGGCGGGCACCTTCAAGAGCGCCGTCGAGCCGCTACAACGCGAGGACCTCTCGCCCGAGAACCGGCAGCAGCTCACCGACCTCGTCGAAGCGCAGAACGCCGTCTTCATGAACGCCATCGCCAAGCGGCGCGGGCAGTCGGCGGACTACTGGCAGTCCGTCGCCGCCGACAGCGCCTTCATCACCGCCGAGCGCGCCCGGGACGCGGGCCTGCTCGATGCGCTGCTGTACGAAGACCAGGTGCGCGATCAGTTCAAGACGCGCCTGGGCCTGGAGACGGAGGACGACCTGGAGACGGTCAAACTGAAAGACTACACGAAGATCTCGCCCGGGGACGCCGGGCTGGAGGTCGGCACCGAGGGCCGCATCGCGGTGGTCTACGCCGTGGGCTCCATCATGACCGGCGAGAGCGCCGACGGGACGCTCGGCTCGACGACGTTCGGCGAGTCGATGAAGACGGCCCGCGAGGACGAGGACGTGGATGCCGTCGTGGTGCGCGTCAACTCGCCCGGGGGCTCGGCGGTCGCCTCGGACGCCATGCTGCGCGAAATTCTGCTCACCAAGCGCGAGAAGCCGGTCGTCGTCTCGATGGGCGACCTCGCGGCCTCGGGCGGCTACTGGATCTCGACGCCCGCCGACACCATCGTGGCCGACCCGCTCACCATCACCGGCTCCATCGGCGTCTTCTTCACCTTCTTCAACGCCGAGCAGTTCTTCGACGACAAGCTGGGGATCACCTTCGACGGCGTGCAGACGAGCCCGTACGCCGATCTCTTCTCGGGCGTGGAGCCGCTCTCCGACGGCGAGGAAGCCCTGCTCCAGCGCACCGTGACCGACACGTATGAGGGCTTCCTCCAGCGCGTCGCCGACGGGCGTGACATGACGACGGACGAGGTCGACGCCATCGCGCAGGGGCGCGTCTGGATGGGCCAGCAGGCGCTCGACCGGGGCCTCGTGGACGTGCTGGGCGGCCTGGACGACGCCATCGGCATCGCGGCGGAGATGGCCGGACTGGAGCCGGACACGTACTCCGTCCGCACGCTGCCGCGTCCCAAGACGTTCTTCGAGGAATTGAACGAGGCGCTGGGCGCGCAGTCGGCCCGCACGGTCGTCCGCTGGATGGCCTCGCCGCTGGAGCGGACGCTGCTGGAGCGCACGGACCAGCTCCGCGACCTCGCCAAGATGAACGGCACCGTCCAGGCCCGCCTGCCGATGGAGCTGCAGCTGCGGTAGCCGTCGAACCCGCGCTCACCGCTGGCGGTATCCTCCGTACGCTGACGGCGCACAGACGCGAACAACGCACATGGATACGCAGACCCGTCCCGACACGGCCTGGCACCGGGCGCTGCACGACGAGCGCCTGCAGGACCTGCCCTATCGCGTCGAGACCAACGAGCACGGCCAGATCCTCTTGAGCCCGCACAAGCCCCGCCACAGCTTCACTCAGACACGCCTCGTTCTGCTGCTCGACCGTCACCTCGCCGACCGAGCCGGAAGCCCGGTCGTGGGGTTTGCCGTAGCCACTGCCAAGGGCGTCAAGGTGCCGGACGTGGTGTGGATCTCCGACGAGCGGGCGCAGCAGATCCCGGAGGACGCTGAGGCCAGTCCTGTGATGCCGGACCTCGTCATCGAGGTGCTGTCGGCGACGAACACGGAGGCCGAGATGGCCGAAAAGCGAGCGCTGTACGTCGAGGAAGGCGCGCGGGAAGTGTGGCTCGTCGGCGAAGACGGCGCGGTGCGCTGCTTCGATGCTGATGGCTCGCTGGATGCCTCTGACCTTGCGCCGAGCTTTCCGGGGGAGGTGTAGCGCAACTAACGGGCGAGGACGACCGGATGGGTTTGTATCTGCGTCCCGGCATGAACCCTCACCAAGTACACCCCGTCTGCCACACGATCTCCCGCTGCGTCACGCCCGTCCCATCTGAGTTGCAGCGTGGATGCTCCCCATCCGTCATGCAACGTGCGCACCCGTCGCCCGAGCAGGTCGTATACGGCCACCTGTACCCGTGTCGCCGGAGCGGCGGCGGCCTCAATGGTTAGCACCTCCGAGAACGGATTGGGATACGCCGCGAGCGTCGTCGCTTCGCCGGGCACCGAGGGGGATGTCTCTGCCGACGTCACGACTTGCCCATTCACGATGGCTTCGACCAGATAGCCGAAATCAGCTGCCATATTGCAGTAGTACTCGACGACGCCGATGCCTGGAAACAACACATACGTGTATTCCTCGTCAGCCCACAACGGATCGTCGAAGTCGAAGCGGAGTGCATCGACGAAGTGTCCGCCCTCCGTCCTTATCGTGCGGCGCTGAACGCGAACGTCGTAGGACAGGCCACTCTCGTCCGGCGGCGCATACGTGTAGGATTCCCCGGGCGATACTGTTGGATCGATCCACAATCGCTCCCCGCCGTCAACCCGTCGCCATACTCGTCCGTCATCGTCGGTACGCAGCAGATACGTGCTACACTGATCGGTGTACGCATAGTATGCCTGTCCTTCCACCACCTGCGGTGCGTCGAGGCGAACGGTATGATAGGTCGTGTCGATGGAGCCGTCCGCGGCATAATGCATCGAATAGAACCGCCACGTGTTGCCCTCCTGAAGGGGCCAGACCCCGCCTCCGTCCGTTTGCGCCAGCACGGGATGAGCCCAGCAGAGAACCAGTGCGCCGAGGACCACGAGCGGATACTTCATCGGGAAACGCCTCCGCTTAACAAACAGGAGCTACCTGCTACAAATACGATCCTGGTGGAATAAAACACAAATTAGTCCGACGCAATTAGCACGCCTCCCGTCATCTTCTCCCGCACGGGCGCGTCTATGAGGACCAGAATCGTCGGGACGACCGCGGAGCTACGGGGCTTCCCGATGCGATGGTTTCTCCTCCCTCTTACGGCTGCGATGCCGCGTATGCTCATCCAGATAACGACGCTGCTCGTCGTAGCTCTTGCCTTCCAATTGCTTGTCGACGTTCCTGCGCAGGCGTCGCATTAAGGCAACCGCGTCGATCTCTTTGTTATTTTCAGTCTTCATGTTGTACGAGTTCAGCGTAGCGATGTCCGGATAGGCGATAAGCACGGTTGGTAGAGATGCCTCGCCGAGGCGTCTCTACGGTCGAATGTGCGGTGAACATCGTCTTGGTTCATCCCGTCATTGCGAACCCGAATCGGTATTACAGAGGCATCTACGTAGATGCGTGGCCGCATTAGCCTTCCGCCTCCGTCCCCAGATCCACCAGCAGCTCACCGGTCATCTCTTCCGGCACGGGCTCGCCCACGAGCGCCAGGATCGTCGGGGCGATGTCACCCAGCGTGCCATGCCGGCTCGGGCATGGTCTGGAGACGCGTGGGCGATCTCATTCACGGCGTGAGAGCTTCTTGATCAGATCCTGTCGGCTGTGTGCGATCACCAGAAGATCCACTTCCTCGTTGCCCTCTTCTCGTTCCGTGTAGAGATAGACGATCCGATACCCGGCAACGAGGATCTCCCGAAACGGCTCCAGGCTCAATTCCGGAACATATCGACCAAGTTGGGGAAAGCGCTCCAGCCGCGATATCGCCTCGAAAAGCTGCTGCACGAGCGCCTCCGCATAGGCTGGAGATCGGTCTTCATAGTATGCGATAATGTTTGCCAGATCCTGCTCCGCCTCGGCAGACCAGTTTACGACAGCCATTTTTTATACTTCCGCTTGATCTCGTCGTGTGGCGTGACCCGGCCTTCCTGCACGTCACGCAGCCCGCGCTCGATCTTCTGTAGAAGGTTGAGCTCGTACAGGATCTCCTCGTAGGTCACGTCGTCGTCGAGTTGCTCGATCAGCTTGAGCGAAGCTTCCTTGGCCGAGGGCGTGGATGACATGGTCCGTCTGGCATCTAGTATCGTGCGCGGATGAGTCTTGTACGCCCACCGCTCTCGTTGTTCTCAGTACCGCCGCTGCACCTCACGCGCTGGCCTCCAGGTCCACCAGCACGTCACCCGTCATCGCCTCCGGCACGGGCTCGCCCATGAGCGCCAGGATCGTCGGGGCGATGTCGCCCAGCTTGCCATCCCGGATCGGCCCGTCGACGCCGTCCTTGATGACGAGGTGCGGCACCAGCGCGGTGGTGTGCGCCGTGTGCGGGCTGCCGTCCGGGTTCTTCATCTTGTCGGCGTTGCCGTGATCGGCGATGATGTTGACCGAGTAGCCGTGCGCGAGCGCCGCCTCCACGACCTGCTTCGTGCACCGGTCGATGGTCTCGATGGCCTGCACCGCCGCGTCGAAGTCGCCCGTGTGGCCGACCATGTCCGGGTTGGCGAAGTTGAGGCAGACGAAGTTGTATCGCTCCGTGGCGAGGGCATTAGCGCATTCTTGCGCCACCTTCGGCGCGCTCATCTCGGGCTGCAGATCGTACGTCGCCACCTTGGGTGAGGGCACCACGATCCGGTCCTCGCCCTTGAAGGGCTGCTCGCGGCCGCCGCTGAAGAAGTAGGTGACGTGCGGGTACTTCTCCGTCTCGGCCATGCGCAGCTGCGTGCCGCCCCGCTCGGCGAGGGTCTCGCCCAGCGTGTGCGTCAGGTCCAGCTTCTCGAACGCCACCGGCACGTCGAAGTCCTTGTCGTAGGGCGACATGGTAACGTACAGCAGGTCGTCGAAGTCCTTCACCGCGAAGGGCTGCTTCTCCTCGTTCGATGCGGGCACGCCCTTCTCGCGGTTCTCTTCCCGGACGCGCTCCATGAAATCGTCCTGCGTGAAGGCGCGCGTGAGCTGACGGGCGCGGTCCGCGCGGAAGTTGTAGAAGAGGACCGCGTCCCCGTCCTCGATGCGCGTGTTCATGTCGTCATCGTACTCAACGCGGCGTGGCTCGACGAACTCGTCGGTCACGTCGTCGTCATAGCTGGCCTGGAGCGCCGCCTCGGGGCTGTCGAAGACTTCGCCCTCGCCCTCGGTCAGCAGGCGGTACGCGAGCCGGGTGCGCTGCCAGCGGCTGTCGCGGTCCATCGCGTAGTAGCGCCCCACGACGCTGACGATGCGCCCGACGCCGATCGCCTCGGCCTGCTCCTGAAATTCCCTCACGTACTCGACGCCGCCGTGCGGATCCGTGTCGCGCCCGTCGGTGAAGGCGTGAACGCACACTTGCTTAGCATCCAGCCCCTGCTGCTTCGCCAGCTCCAGCAGGGCGAACAGGTGGCGGTTGTGGCTGTGCACGCCGCCGTCGGAGAAGAGCCCCAGGAGGTGCAGCTTGCTGTCGTTCGCCGCGGCGTGCTGTGCGGCGCCCACCAGCACGTCGTTCTCGAAGAAGTCGCCGTCCTCGATGGCCTTGTCGATCCGCGTGATCTCCTGGTAGACCACACGCCCGGCGCCCAGGTTCATGTGGCCGACTTCCGAGTTGCCCATCTGGCCCTCCGGCAAGCCCACGGCCCGGCCCGACGCCTGGAGCGTGGCGTGCGGGTACGTCGCGAAGAGGTGATCGAGAAACGGCTTCTCGGCGTGATCGATGGCGCTCACCGACGGGTCTTCGGCGAGGCCGTAGCCGTCGAGGATGATGAGGATGTGACGAGCTTCCATGGTCGGATTTTCGATGTTCGATGTGGGATTTTCGATGTGCTAGCTGTGCGGAACCGGCCCGTGCGCGCCTGAACAACCCTAGACCTCGCAGGTCACCGGCGGAAACGAGCGCTTCTCGCAGGACTGCATGAGGGCCAGAACCTCCTTGATGTCGCCGATTCAGCCCGCACCGTTTCATGCATCTTCGATGTTCGATGTCGGATGTTCGATTTCGATGCGTCCCTATTCCCCCTTCGACAATCGACCCTCGACAATCGACCCTCGACCCTCGACCCTCGACAATCAGTTGACACGGAAGTCCTTGACCTGCTTGGTCGTCGCGCCCGTCTTGGCGTCGAAGACGTTCATCGAGCCGCAGCGCGGGCAGGCGATCTGCTCCACGTCGTAGCGGTCCACGTGGGTGGCCGGGTCGTCGAAGTAGTGGTCGCGCGTCTTGCAGTAGTAGCGGCCTTTTTTCGGGTCGAGGGCGTCGAGCGGGTCGGGCAGCTTCTGGAGGCGTTCGTAGTAGACGCAGGCGTCCGTCAGCGGGCAGGCGTCGCACTTCGGATTGCGGGCGGTGCAGGTGTAGCGCCCGTGCAGAATCAGCAGGTGATGCGCCTCGCCCCAGTCGGCCTTCGGGATGACGCGCTTGAGCTGGCGCTCCACGGCGTGCGGCGTGGTGGCGTCCTTGACGAGCCCGATGCGATTCGCCACGCGGAAGACGTGCGTATCCACCGGCAGCGCGTCTACGTCGAACGCGACGGAGGCGACGACCTGCGCCGTCTTGCGGCCCACGCCGGGCAGCTTCATCAGGTCCTTGACGCCGCTCGGAATCTGCCCGCCGAATGCGTCCAGCGCCGTCTGCGCCATGCCGACGAGGTGCTTCGACTTGTTGTTGGGATAGGTGACCGACTTGATGAGCGGGTAGACCTGCTCGGGCGTGGCCGCGGCCAGATCCTCCAGCGTCGGAAACGCCTCGAACAGATCCGGCGTGACCATGTTGACGCGGGCGTCGGTGCACTGGGCCGACAGGATGACGGCGATGATCAGCTCGTATTCATTGCGGTAGCGAAGTTCAGTCTCGGGGCTCGGAATGTTGTCCCGGAGCCGGTCGAGGGTGATCCGGGCGCGCTCGGTGCGGTTCACAGGCAGCAGGGTGGGTCGGTGGATGACGGTCGAGTCAAGGTACGTGGCAGGAGCGTTCGTACGGGGCGCGACGCTTGAATCTTCCCGTAACTTGGGCGGTATGCGTCCCTGCCATTCGCCTTGCCCCGATGTTGCATGCGCATGCCATTTCGCCGTTCCCCCGGCCTCGCCCTGCTGCTGCTCCTGCTGCTCATCGGCACGCGTCCCAGCGCGGCGCAGACCGGGCCCGACTCCCTCTCCCACCAGGCCCAGATCTCGCTGCTCACCATCCTCCCGGGCGATGCGGTCTATTCCCTCTTCGGCCACAGCGCCATCCGCATCCAGGACCCGGCGCACGGCCTCGACTGGACCTACAACTACGGCACGTTCGACTTCGGCGACCCGCTGACGTTCGTTCCTAAATTTGCCTATGGCCGGCTGGATTACTTCCTCTCGGTCAAGTCGTTCGCGCGCGAGGTGCGGTTCTACTGGCAGGTGGAGCGGCGGCCCATCCTGGAACAGGTGCTGACGCTCACGCCGGATCAGCGGCAGCAGGTGTACGCCTTTCTGCAGACGAACGCGCTGCCGGAGAATCGCTACTACCGCTACGACTTCTTCTTCGACAACTGCTCCACGCGGCTGCGCGACGTGATGGAGGCGGCGCTGGGCGAGAACGTCCGCTTCGCCGCGATGCCGGACCCGGACGCGAGCTTCCGCCACCTGCTGGACCCGTACCTCGTGGAGGATCCGTTTCTGGACCTGGGGATGGACCTGCTGCTGGGCACCCCGGCGGACCGGGAGGCCTCATCGCGGGAGGCGGCCTATTTGCCGATGTACCTGAAGGAGGCGTTCGACCACGCGACGGTGCGCAGGGACGGCACGTGGCAGCCGCTCGTGGCGCGAACAGACACGGTGGTCTGGTCCGAGGCCGCCGCGACGCCCGTGCCGTCCCCGCCGTGGCCACAACTCCTCGGCTGGGGGCTGCTGGCGCTCGGCCTCGGCCTCTCCGTGCGCGACCTGCGGCGTGGGCCGAAAGCCCCGCAGCGGCGCTGGTTCGACGCGGTGCTGTTCGGCGTCGCGGGTGTGGCCGGGCTGCTGATCGCGTTCCTGTGGGGCCTCTCCGAGCACGCGGTGACGAAGGACAACGTGGACCTGCTCTGGGCGTGGCCTACCCACCTGATCGCGGCGGGGCTGCTCCTGCGCCGCTCCCGCCCCGCCTGGCTGCGGGGCTACCTGGGTGCTGCGGCCCTCGCAGCCGGGCTGGTGGTCGTCACGTGGATGCTCTGGCCCTTCCTGCACCCCGCCGTCCTGCCGATCCTACTTCTCCTGGTCGTGCGCGGTGGAGCCTACGCCGTCCCCTTCCAGGACGCGACCAACCAGGCTAGTCCCGAAGAAGCGGAAGAGACGGTCGCAAATCCTGCGCCGTGACGATCCGCCCGGGCGTGCGAGAACCTGCTGCCGAGCGCTGATACAGCACAGGCGCCCCTCGACGGAGGGACGCCTGCGTACGTCTGCTGGGTGTGGAGGGGCTAGCGCTTGTACTGGATGTAGAGCGTATGCCGCACCTTGACCGGCTCGCCGTCGATGGTGCCGGGCTCGAAGCGGGCTTCGCGAATGACGCGTAGCGCCTCCTCGTCGCAGCCGTGGCCGAGGCCCCGCATCACTTCGGCATTCTGCACGCTGCCGTTCTCATCGACGACGAACTGCACGTAGACGCGGCCCTCCACGTTCTGCGCGTACGCCTCTTCCGGATAGCGCACTTTGCGGTGCAGCGCGGCCAGTCCGCCGACGAGCTTCGGCGGCTGCTCGGCCACGAGGTAGACGCCCTCGTCCGTCACGTTCTCCGACTGCTCCTGCTCCGCGCTCGCTTCTGCTTGCTGCTGCTGTTGGGCCTGCAGCGCGCGGCGCGCCTCCTCGATCTTCTGCTGGGCGTATGAATCGTCCGGGCGCTGCTCCAGGGCGCTCTCGTAGCTGGCGATGGCGGCGTCGAAGTTGCCCTGCGCGAGATACGTGTCGCCCTGGCCGCGGAAGTACTGGTAGCGCTGCGACTGCGCCTCGGCGGCGCGTCGGGCTTCCTGGGCACGGGCGAGGCCCTGCTGCGCCGCCTGGTCGTCCGGCTCGATCTCCAGGGCGCTCTGGTATTCATCGACGGCCTCGGCGCACTGGCCCTGTTCGCAGAGCTGGTTGGCGCGGGTGATCAGACGCTGAAAGTCCTCTTCGGCCTCAGCCTCGCTCATGCGCGAAGCGATCTCATTGAGGCGGTTCTGGGCGTAACGGTCGCCGGGACGGTACTCCAGCGCCTCCTCGAACTTGCGCTGCGCGGCCTCCAGGTCGCCCTGCCGCAGGAGCGCATCCCCCTGCTGGCGGTAGCTGGTATAGAGCTGTTCGTTGAGCGCTTCCTCGTCGCTCTGACCGTCACTCCCGGCCTCGGCGGATGCCGTGTTCATGGCTTCCGAGGCCTGCTCCGCCTTCGCGATGGCGGCAGAGTCGGCCTGCGGGTTGAGGCGAGCGGCCTGCATGTAGGCGCGGTTGGCCTCCGCGAAGAAGCGGAGCGCCTCGTTCGATTCGCCCGCCTGTAGCAGCGAGTCGCCCCGCTGGTAGCGCGAGTCGCCCGCCTGGAGCTGTTCGAGGTACGCCTGTTGCTCCCGTTCGGCGATGCGGTCTTCGAGTTCGGTGACGCGCTCGGCCACGGTCTCGTCGGCCTGGAAGCTGAGCGCCTGCTCGTATTCGTTCTTGGCGGCCTCGAACTCTGCCCGCTCGAACAGCGAGTCGCCCCGGGCCTTGTAGTAGGCGAAGCGGTCGCCTTCGCCGCCGGGGTTCATCACCAGATAGCCGCCGAGCGACGCGATGACGACGACGGCCAGCACGGCGGCCAGCACGGAGATGCTGCCGCGGGACGTTTCCTTCTTGCGCGACGCTCTGGAACGACTGCGGGCGGCGCGGTCCGGGGCGGGTGCTGCCACGGGCTCGGGCGCTGCGTCGTCCTCGGCCACCGGAGCGACGTCTGCCTCCTCGTCCTCGTCGGCGATGTCGTCAGCCTCAGCCTCTACCGGCTCGGCCTCTGCGTCGGCGTCGGCCTCCGCGAGGTCGTCCTCGGCGGCGTCGGGAGCCTCCTCTTCGAACGAGGGCGGGGAGGTCATGAGGATCGTATCGTCCGTCTCGACGGCGGCCTCGTCGTCCGCGACGGGTTCGTCTGCAACCGCCTCGGCGTCGTCTGTCTCGGTCTCGGCGACTCCATCGGCGAAGGACTCCTGCGTCGGCGCGTCGGGGTCGAGCATCTCCTCGGACGCATCGCCCGTCTCCTCGGCGGCGGCCTCCTGGTCCGCCTCCGCCAGGTCGTCCTCGTCCGCCGCTGTCATCTCGGCGGCTTGGCCAGCGACATCCGCTTCGGGCTCGTCCGCCTCCTCGGACGCGTCCGGGGCGTCGCCGTCGAACTGCTCGGCCATGGCGATGGCGGAGGCCGCGGCCGTTGCGGTTTCCGTGGCCTCGTCGCCCTCGGCGGTCGTCGCGGGGCGGCCTTCCTTGATGTCTTTACGCTTGGCGAGCGAGAGGAGCTGGTCTTGCAGCGCCTCGGCGGTGCGGGTGCGCTCGGCGGGCTCCATGGCGAGCGCATCGTGCAGCATCTCGCGCAGCTGCGCCGGCACGCCGCCGATCTGCTCCAGCAGCCCCGGCACGGGGTCGGCCTCCAGGCGCTCGTAGGCGGCGGGCAGCGTGTCGCCCGTCATCATGTAGTAGAGCGTGGCGGCTACGCCGTAGACGTCCGTCCACGGTCCCTGCGGCCCCTCGGCGAGATACTGCTCCGGCGCGGCGAAGCCGTCCTCGGCCAGCAGGTGCGGCTTCTTCATCCGACGCGCCAGCATGGCCTGCGCCATCCGGAAGTCGATGAGCAGGGGACGCCCGCTCTTGGCCAGGAAGACGGCCTCCGGCGTGATGCCCGCGTGGATCAGGTCTTCGCCGTGCGCCACCTTCAGCCCGTTCAGCACCGGCATGATGATGCCCAGCGCGGTCTTGGGCGCCAGCTTGCCGCCCTGCTGCTTGAGGACGGACGACAGCATCGCCCCGGCGTGGTGCTCCAGCGCGCGGTAGGCCGTGCCGTTGGCCTCGAACCGCTGCACCTCGCGCACCAGGTTCTGGTGATCCAGCGCGGCCAGCGCCTCGGCCTCCTGTATGAACTGCTCCAGTCCATACTGGTACAGCTCCTCGTCGGTCGCCTCCCAGACGAGCTGGGTGCTCCCTTCCTCGCGGCGGGCCAGGGTACGGGGGAAATATTCCTTGAGGACGACCTGGTCCTCTGTCATCAGGTCCCAGGCCTGGTACGTAACTTCGAAGGGCCGGTCCTCGTCGAGGACGCGACCGATAGCATACTGGTCTTCCAGTACGGTTAAGCGTGGCAGAATCATGATGGAAGCTCCACTCTGCGTCGGTAGAGACTAGCACATACGGACGATGCGACTGAGGGCCCGACCACGAAGCCGGGGAACTCTCAGCATAGCGGCTGTGGGAACCGTTACGGCAGCAGCGCATCCGGCGGCTCGAACCGGCCCTAGTATACGCGTTTCGCCAATGCACTCACAAGCCGTTTCAGTATATCGACGCGTGTCCTCAATACTTAACTCCTTGCTTTAACGACTTTCCAGCGCCCGCCTTTTCCGACGGGGGAGGACGGTCCGTTCGGCGCTCGCCGCGTGAGCCTCACCGCAGCGCCCTGTCCACTCGTCGCAGCGCCCTTTCGCCGAGGTGCTGCTGCCGTATGTTGTACCTCGCACGATGCACCGCCCCTCGCTCTGCCATGCCTGCCACCTCGCCGACGTCTCGCCCCGTCCCGTCGTTCTGGACGCTTCACCTGTCCGGGTGGGCCGCCATCGGACTGTCTATGTACCTGGGCGTCCTCGCGCATGCCGACCCGGTGGACGCCTTCGTGGGCAAAATGATCTTCGCCGCCCTCGGCGCCCTGCTGACGCTGGCGCTCCGCCCGCTCTACCGGTGGCTGTACGACCGGGGCCTGTCGATTCCGCGTTTTGCCGTCGTCGGGGCGGTGTGCTCGTACCTGCTCAGCCTCGGCTGGAGCGCCGCCTACCACACGGCGACGACGGCGTATCGGGCGTGGCAGGCGGGCGAGGCCTTCGCCGTGCCGTCGGGCGGGGCGCTCATCAGCGGCGCCCTGTTCTATTCGTTCATCATCCTCGCCTGGAGCATGCTCTACGTGGGCGCCAAGTACTACCTCGACCTCCAGGCCCAGCGCGAGCGCGCCCTGGCCGCCGAGAGCCTCGCCCACCAGGCCCAGCTCCAGGCGCTGCGGTACCAGCTCAATCCGCACTTCCTGTTCAACACCCTCAACGCCATCTCGACGCTCATCGTGGAACGCCAGCACCGCGACGCCGAGCGCATGGTGGCCCGCCTGAGCGACTTCCTGCGCCTGACGCTGGAAAGCAGCAGCGCTGCCGAGATTCCGCTGGCCGAAGAACTGGCCTTCGTGCGCCAGTACCTGGAGATCCAGCAGGTGCGCTTCGGCGAACGGCTGCAGGTCGCGTACGACGTAGATGCCGAGGCGCTGTCGGCCTGCGTGCCGCCGCTGCTGCTGCAACCGCTCGTGGAGAACGCCGTGCGGCATGGCATCACCTCGCGCGAGGAGGGCGGCCGCCTCACCCTCGACGCCCGCCGCGTAGGCGGCCACCTGCACCTGCGCGTGGCGGACGACGGCCCCGGCCCGCCCGACGCCGCCACGATGACGGCGAGCGACGGCGTAGGACTGTCGAACGTACAGGCCCGCCTGCAGGCGCTCTACGGCGACGACGCCCGCTTTCAGATGGAGCGCGCCGACGGCGGCGGCTGCGTCGTCTCGATCACGCTCCCTTTCCACACGGACCCACAGGCCCCCTCTACCGAACCGACGCTTTCTGCGAGCAGCACCCCAGCATTGACGCACACTACCCGACGATGACTACGGATCGCACCTATACGGCCCTCATCGTGGACGACGAAGAACTGGCTCGCCGGGGCGTCCGCTCCCGCCTGCGCGACGTCGATGACATCGAGGTGGTGGGCGAGTGCGGCTCGGGCCGGGCGGCGGTCGAGGCCATCCGTGCGCACGCCCCTGACCTCGTCTTCCTGGACGTGCAGATGCCCGGCCTCGACGGCTTCGACGTGATCGACACCATCGGGCCCGAAGCTATGCCCGTCGTCCTCTTCGTCACCGCCTACGACGAGTACGCCCTGCGCGCCTTCGACGTGCACGCGCTCGACTACCTGCTCAAGCCGCTCGACGAGGACCGCTTCCGCCAGGCCCTGCACCGCGCCCGACAGCGCCTCCGGGAGCAGAGCGCCAGCGCCTTCGGCCAGCGCCTCGCCGACCTGCTCGCCGAGGTGAACACGGAGGTGACGCCAGCCTCCTCCGGCGACGACGCGCCGGTCGACCGCTTCGTCGTCAAGACCGGCGGCCGCATCACGTTCGTCGAGGTCGCGGAGATCGACTGGATCGAGGCGGCGGGCGACTACGTGCGCCTCCACCTGGGCGACCGCGTGCACCTGCTGCGCGAGACGATGAAGAACCTGGAGGCCTCGCTCGATCCCGAACGATTCCTGCGCATCCACCGCTCCACCATCATCAACACGGACCGCCTGAAGGAGCTGCGCCCGTACGGCAGCAGCGAATACATCGTCATCCTGAAAGACGGCACCGAGCTGAAGCTGAGCCGCGGCTACCGCGACGCCCTCGACGACTTCTTCGACGGCGCCCTGTAGCGGCCTTCCCAACCCCTCGCGTCCCTGCTCATTCATCCCCCTCATCGCCATGAATCGCCTGCTGCTTCCCTTCCTCCTTCTGCTCGCCCTGCCCTGCACGACGCTGGCCCAGGAAACCACTCCGGATCACGACGGCGTGCGCCAGGCCGTGCTCGACTACGTGGAGGCCCTCTACCTGGTGGACTCGACCCGCATCGTCCGCAGCGTGCACCCGTCGCTCCGCAAGCATGGCTACTGGCGGCCCGATAGCAACGCGGCCTACCGAGACGCGCCGATGACGTACGACCAGCTGAAGGCGCTGGCGACCCGGTGGAACGTAGATCAGCAGCGCGCCGACCCCGCGACGGCGCCGAAGCGCATCACCATCTACGAGGTGCTCGACAAGACGGCGGTGGCCAAGCTAGAGGCGTCCTGGGGGATCGACTTTTTCCAGCTTGCCAAGATCGACGGGCGCTGGCAGATCATGAACGTGCTCTGGCAGAGTTACCCCCTCGCGCAGGACGCGACGGACGATATGTGACGACGGGAGGCTAACGCCGGAGCAACTTTGGACGGTCGGCACGGTCTTGCTCACGCACGCAAGATCCTGTCACCCGACGCCCTCTCTACCTCATGCGCTCCCTCCTCATCCTCCTCGCCTGTATGCTCGCCGCGTCGCCCCTCGCCTCGATGGCGCAGGGCCTCGGTCGTGGCACCGCCGACGCGCCCGTGACGCAATGGCCCGTCGCCGCCCCGGACACGATGGGCCTGAACCTGGACGCCCTGAAGGACCACGAAGCGCTGTGCCTGGACTCCGAGGCCTCGGGCTGCCTCGTCGCCTACGACGGCTACCTCGTCCAGGAGTGGTACCACCCGGACTACCCGAGCGACCCGGTCGGGATGCAGCCGTGGATCGGGACGCGCTCGGCGGTGAAGTCGTGGATCGGCCTCCTGGCGGGTATGCTCCTCGCCGACGGCGCCATCGACAGCCTGCATCAGCCGGTGGCGGACTTCATCCCGGAGTGGAGGGCCGGCGCCGAGGCGGGCGTCACGCTGCGCCACCTGCTCACGATGACCTCGGGCGTGGCCAAACACACGGGCGAGGGGCCGCACCCGGGCGTCGTCGCGGCGCGCAACACGACCGATTACGTCCTCGACCTGCCCCTCAAGCAGCCGCCGGGCGAGGCGTGGAGCTACAGCAACGAAGGCGCCCAGCTCCTCTCGCCCGTGCTGGAACGCGCCGCCGGGATGCCCCTCGCCGCCTACGCCTGGGAGCGCCTCTTCGAGCCCATCGGGATGCGGTCGACGCGCCTGCTGGTGGATGACTACTACAACACCGTGACCATCGGCGGGGCCGACACGCGGCTGCGCGAGTTTGCGCGGATCGGGCAGTTGATGCTGAACGAGGGCCAGTGGAACGGCACACAGATCGTCCCGGCGGAGTGGGTCCGCGCCTCCACGCAGCCCATCCCGGAGAACGAGTATTACGGCTACCTGTGGTGGGTCCACGCCGACGACGACGCGTACTCCGCTGCGGGCACGTTCGACCAGATCATCTACGTCTTCCCGGAGCTGGGCCTGGTGACGGCCCGCCTGCAGCGCGACGTGGGTCCCGGCGTGACGGGCCGCTACTGGAGCAGCGAGACGCGCGCCCTCCTCCGCCGCATCGTCGAGGGCAATGCGGCCGAGCGTGGCACTGCTGCGGAATAGCCCTCGGCCCCCGCCGCATCGGGTTAACTATTCGACCCGCTCGGCCTCGATGGTCCACGTCGTCGAGAAGGTGGCGCCGTGGTCCGTGCTCGTGTCGGCGCGCCAGGAATAGCGGTCCGGCTCGATGTCGTGGAAGATGAAGTAGCTGAAGTTCGGCGCGCCGGTGTCTATCTCGAAGTAGTGGAGGACGATCTCGTCGCCTTCCTTGCGCCCGCCGAACCGGAGCGGGCTGTTGGTCCGGTTGTGCATGTAGAGCGACTCCCAGCGGCGCATGGCCCGGTTGTAGACGCGGATGACCGAAAAGGCGGCGTCCGGGAAGTTGGGGTCGGTGTCGGCCCAGTTGTGCTCCAGGATGCCATAGCCGTTGAGGGCGTGGACCGCCGTCGCCGTGGAGGTAAACTGGACGGTGCGGTCCGGAGATACCTGAAGCTCCTGCTCCGCCGTCCAGGTGCCGATGAGGAAATCGAACTGCCGGGCTTCGTCCGGGGCGTCCGGGGCGGGCGTGCCGTAGGTCTCCTGCTGCCCGGTCGCCATGAAATCGTCGTCGTCGGCGCGGCGGGCGTAGGCGCGGGTAAAGACGGGCGTCCAGGTCTCGCCACCGTCGCTGGAGGTCATGGCCTGGAGGGTGAACTGGTCCGCGCCCTGCTTCTCCACCGTGAGGCGCTCGTGGACGACCGGCCCGCTGCCTCCGGGGTGGCCCGCGGTGCGCAGGACGAGGGTGCTGTCCGCGAAGCGACCCTCGTACACGGCGATGCGCTCGCGGAAGCTATTGGCGATGCCGTAGCGCCAGCTCGCCTGAGGCGCGTTGAACGTCAGAAAGCTCAGCGTATTCAGCTCATGCCCCTGCCCGTCGAAGTCGGCGCAGTGGAACCGCTCCATATAGGCAAAGCCCCGGTTGGCGTAGGTGACCCGGGCCTGGCAGGACGCCGTGTGCGTGGTGCTGTCGGTGGGGTGCGTCGTCAGCCGGACGTCCCAGGCGCCCACGTGATAGGCCAGACGATCCAGCGCTTCGGGGGCGCGGGCGTTGCGCTCACTCATGGTCGTGCCCGCGTCGAACAGCGTCCCGTCGCGCACCGGCTGGGCCTGCACGGCGCTGCACAGGAGAAAAACCGCGAGGGTGAAGAGGAGGGTGTGCTGCTGCATCGAGACATGTTGTCGGTGAAAGGAGTCGTCGGTCGAGCCGTGTCGAGGCGCTGCGTCCGCCCCGAAGAAATGCAACCGTGGCGGCGCACGAAAGGGCTATTTTACGAACGGGTGCCTCCCCATGACGAATGCCGCTCCTCCGTGGCGAACGGCACGCATCGGTGGACGAGACGCGCGTCGCCCTCCCGACGACGCCGCAGATCAAGTTCGCCGTTCCACTTCTTGACGTTTGTCAATAACTCGACGGAGGCTGCTCCGTCTACGTCGTCGTCCCCCGAACCTACGACGGCACCCTCCATGACGACTTGCTTCCCGAACACCCTTCGACTCAAGCGGCTCCTGGCCGTAACATTCGGATTCGCGCTTCTCCTGCTCCTCGGCACCGCCTCCGCGTATGCCCAGGCGATGCAGCACGAGGCTACCTCCGTGACGATGGACGACGGCGCCCACCTCGCCGCCGACGTGTATCGCCCGTCCGGTCCCGGCCCGTTCCCGACGGTCCTCATCCGCACGCCATACGGACGGAGAGGCTATGACGAGGCCTACGCGCCCCACTTCATCGACCGCGGCTACGCCCTCGTCGTCCAGTCCGTGCGCGGGACGGGCGGCTCCGATGGCGCGTTCGTGCCTTTCCTCCACGAACGCCGCGACGGCCTCGACACGGTCGAGTGGCTCGTCGAGCAGCCCTGGTGCTCCGGCGACGTGGGCCTCTACGGCACGTCCTACCTCGCCTACGCCGCCCTCCTCCTGGCCGGAGAAGGGCACCCGGCCGTCCGGGCCGTCGCGAACGTCTCAGGCTGGGCCGAGCTGACGCCCATGCTCTACCCCGGCGGCGCCTTCCACCTGCAGCTCATCCTGCCCTGGAACCTCAACCAGCTGGGGCTGCTGCGGAAGGACACCGACTGGGACGCCCTCTTCCGCCATACGCCGCTCCGCGAGGCGATCCGCCTGCCCGACGGGACCGTCCACCCGGGCTGGGCCGCAGGGCTCCGCTTTCTCGGCCCCGAAGGCGACCTCGCCGCGCTCGGGCTGGGCGACCGCCCCATCGACGTGCCCGTCCTGCACCTCACCGGCTGGCACGACTTCGTCTACCGCGGCACCCTGGCCGCCTACGACCACATCCAGGAACGCGCGGACGTGCCGCAGCGGCTCATCGTCGGCCCGTGGTACCACGACCAGCAGAAGACGACCCAGACGCAGGTGGGCGACGTCGACTTCGGGCCGTCCGCCGCGCTCGGGTGGGCGCGGATGCATGCCTTCGCGCTCGACTGGTTCGACCGATGGATGCAGGACCAGCCTGCCGCGTCTGCCGCCCCGGTCCGGCTCTTCGTGATGGGCGAGAACGCGTGGAGCGAGGCCGAGACGTGGCCGCCCGCCGAGGCCGCCCCGACCCGCTGGTACCTGACGAGCGACGGCGGAGCGCACCATCCCGACGGGGGCGGCACGCTCCGCCCGACGCCACCGTCGCAGAGCGGCACTGACACTTTCACCTACGACCCGAACGACCCGGTGCCGACCGTCGGCGGCGTCAACTTCCACTTCTTCCCGAACACCCTCGGCCCACGCGACCAGCGCTCCGTCGAAGCGCGCGACGACGTGCTCAGCTACACGACGGCCCCACTGGATGAGCCCATCGACCTCGTCGGTCCCCTGCGCGCCGTGCTCTATGCGTCGACGAACCGCCCCGATGCCGACGTCACGGCCAAGCTCGTCCTCGTCCGCCCTGACGGCTACGCCCGCATCGTCGAGGACGGCATCGTGCGCCTCCGGTACCGCCACGGCCTCACCCGGCCGACGCCGCTGACGCCCGGCACGCCGGTGCGGCTGGAGGTCGACCTGGGCGCGACGGCGCTGCACGTCCCCGTCGGCAGCCGCCTCCGCCTGGACGTCTCGGGCGGCAACTTCCCCAAGTACGACCGCAACCCCGGCGACGGCACCCTGTCCATCGACGCCACGCGCTTTCACCCGAACCGGCAGACCATCCATCACGGCCCCGAGCGCGCATCCTTCCTCGAAGTCTACGCCCGTCCGGCGGCTAGCTCACCGCCCGCTGGCGCCGAAGGCGACTGAGCGTCTCCGGGGCGATGCCGAGATACGAGGCGATGTGGTAGAGCGGCACGCGCAGCTCGATGGCGGGCCAGGCCTCGGTCAGGCGCCGGTACCGCTCCGCCGCCGTGCAGGTGAGCAGGACGGCCTCGCGCTCGGCCTGTTGCTCCAGCTTGCAGGCCGCCGCTCCCAGCGCAAACTGCTGCCAGCACGGATGCTCGCGGCTCAGGGTCTGCATCGCCTCGTAGGAGAGGGTAAAAAGCCGCGTGTCTTCGAGCGCCTGGAGGGCGACCGCCGAGGGTTGCTGCCGGGTGAAGCTCGTGAAGGCGTTGGCGAACGAACCCTCCCGCAGAAATCCTGTGTTCACCTCGCGCGTGCCGTCCCGCACGTATCGCCGCACCAGTCCCTGCTGAATGAACGCCAGCTCTCCGGAGACGTGGCCGAGGCGCAGGAGATGGCGATGGCGCGGGTACTCTCGCTCCTGAAGCAGCGCCACGAAGCGGCGCCACGGCTCCGGCGGCACCGTCACATATCGACCGATGAGGTCCTTGAGATCGTCGAGCGTGGCAGGCATCAACTCACCTTCCGAACAAAGTAGCACGTGCAGAGCGACGGTAGCACCACCGGCATGATGCGTCACAGCGGGCGCAAGTCACGCAACTGGATCTCCTCGCGGATCTCGCCCTCATCGGACTCGCGGTAGTACCGGTGGGGATAGCCTAATTCAGCATCGAAGGTGACCTCAAGCTGCGTGTTCTCGAAGTCCCGTGCGAAGTCGATGCGGTCGAAGAGGGCGTCCACCGTCACGGCGTAGGCCGCGAGAGGCGTGTCCGGGTCGCGCTCGGTGAGGATGACGAACGCGCTGTCGGCGCCCTCCACCTCGGCGACCTGACCGTCGCGGACGACGACGCGGGCGTATGCGGCAGTGCCTCCGCCATCGCAGACGTTGCAGATGAACTCGATGCGCTGGAGCACCTCGTAGTCTTGAACGCCGCTGGCCTCCCAGCGAGCCCGGGCATCGTCGATGTCGTCGGTGGTATCATTCGCGTCGCACCCGACGAGCGCGGCGAGAAGGAAGGGCACGAACAGGAAAAGGCGTGCAGAGAGCTTCATGGCACGGTAGGGATGGATGGACAACGTAATCGCGAATACAAACGATGGCTACTCCAGGCACGTCTGGCAGAAGTCTTCCGTCATCCGCTGGCGGCAGGCCTGGAGGAGGCGCTCGGCGTCTGCCTGACTGCGCAGGCTCCGGAGCGTCGCGCAGGTCGCGCTGGATTCGGGATCCGTGATCGGGGGGTTTTGCAGGACGACCCGCCCGTCTCGCACCGCCGTGACGCGGGCCCCGTCCTGATCGGCGCGCAGTTCGACGGCGTCGTCCTCGTACCAGATGCGGAGGGCCGTGGCGCCCGAGGTGTCCGCCACGAACAGGGCGTTCTGCTGCTGCCGTCCGTCCAGCGTGAGCAGCACGGTGCCCGCCTCGTCGAACGTCACGTAGCCGCCCCGCTCGCCGCCGGTGTCGTCGTAGAGCAGCACGCCCGCCGGGACGCCGCCGCGTGGAGCGTTGGCACTCGCATCCGGCAGCTGCCCGCCGATCCGCACCCGCACCACGCCGCGATCCACCACCTCGACCTGCTCTGTCACGACGACCTGCGCGGCGACGGTGTCCGCCTCGATGCGCTCGGGCTTGAGCAGGTGTCCACTTCGATCCATGCTGAAGCCTCCGAGCACGAAAAGGCCCAGGAGCACCGTGAGGCCACACACGGCCGCGGTCAGTGTGCGTACGCGCCGTTCGAGCTGGCTGTTTGTCATTGGGAGTAGCAAAGGTTAGATGGCCGGAAAAGTAGGAGTTATACTGCTTCAGCGTGTCGATGTCCGGATCCTGGTGTCGCCTGTCGTGGTGCGTGGTGCGTGATGGGGAAGGACCATCGCTCCAGCAGCGCTTTTTCACGCATCACGCAACACGAAGCTATACGGACATCGCCAAACGAAAACGGTTTTAGATACCCAGCGCCTGAAACAGCGTCTCGCGTCGTCGTCGGCTCGACCGGACGGTAGCTCCATCCTCCAGGTTGACCCGGTAGCTCCCGTCGGCGTCGTGCGAGAGTGACTGAACCTTGTCCACGTTGATGACGCGCGAGCGATGGATGCGGACGAAGCGATGCTCGTCGAGGCGCTCGTGCATGCCGCTGATGGACGCGTGCACCATGTAGGTGTCCGGCCCGACGTGGAGGATGACGTAGTTTCCGGCGGCCTCGATCCAGGTGATGTCGTCGGCCTCGATCAGCTTGAGGCGCCCGCCCTTCTCCTTGACGGCGATGCGGTCTTTCTCGGGCGGACGTGCATGTGCCGGAGCCGGTCGCCGGAGCGGGGTTGCACCGCGCACGTCATGCGGTGGCGCGGGCGCACTGCCTCCGCGCGGCGTGCGGACGCGCAGCGCGGCCCGCTGCAACGCCGTCGCCAGGCGGTACCGGGTGACGGGGCGGACGAGATAGTCGGCCAGCCCCAGGTCGTACGCCTTCACGGCGCAGGCAGGGGTGTCTGCGATGGC